>NZ_JBICII010000105.1:0-132128 GCF_043101865.1 Pseudomonas sp. zjy_15 | reverse complement strand
GGATCTGAAGCCGTACATCTCATGTTTGCTGCGCGACAGCGCAGCCCGGAAGGGCTGGGTGATCTCCCACAGGACATCACAGGCTTCAAGGCTTGCGCAGTATCTGTGGGAGCGGGCAAGCCCGCGAACAGGCCGGCACTGGCAGCAAAGGATCTGAACCGTTTGCTTGTTCAGCCATAAGGCGGCGCTGGCAGTTCGGCCAGCAGGGTTTTCAAGCCGTCGCTCCATTGCCTGCGAATCTGCTGGTAATAGGCATCGTCGCTGGTAATGCGCTTGCGCGTCATGTTTTCCAGGCTGTTATTGCGGTACACCAGCAAGTCCAGCGGCATACCCACCGACAGGTTGCTGCGGATGGTGGAGTCGAACGAAATCAGGCCGCAGCGCAGCGCTTCATCGAGCGGCGTGCGGTAATCCAGGTTGCGGTCGAGTATTGGCCTGCCGTACTTGCTTTCACCCAGCTGCAGAAACGGGGTGTCCGGTGTGGCCTGGAAGAAATTGCCTTGTGCATACACGTTGTAGATGGCCATGGGGCCGCCGGCTATCTGGCCGCCGACGATGAATGAACTGCTGAGGTCGATATCGGCCGTGAGCTTGCTGCGGTCTCTTTTGACCACCTCGCGCAGGGTGTCGGCGACCAGCACCGTTGCATCGTAGAGCGTGGCAACGTTCAGCAGGTGGGGGCCGTTGCCCTGGGTGCGTTGCTGCAGCAGGTTGATCACCGACTGCGAGGTCGCCAGATTGCCGGCGGTCTGCAGCACGATCAGCCGCTCGCCCGGGACGCTGAAGACGAACAACTTGGTAAACGTGGAGATCTGGTCGATACCGGCGTTGGTGCGTGAGTCGCTGATGAAGACAAGCCCGTCCTCCAGGTGCATGGCGACACAGTAAGTCATGCGGTTTCCCTTGTGTTGCGTGTGGAAGGGTCTTGCCGCACTCGCGCGGCAAGACCGGTCTGAAGCCATCCTGTCACTGGCGATGCACGTGGACGCTGGCCTGCATCGATTCGGCGCCGCCGCCGCGGCGTACGCCCCTGACCGGACAGGCATCGAGATAGTCCAGGCCCACCGCCAGCTTCAGGTGACGCTCTGGCCGGGTCAGGCGGTTGGTAATGTCGAAGCTGTACCAGGCATCGTCGACCCAGGCTTCGGCCCAGGCGTGGCTGGCCAGGTGTTGTTCGTCTTCGGTACACAGGTAGCCGGACACATAGCGTGCCGGCACTCCCAGGCTGCGTGCGCAGGCCAGGAAGGCGTGCGTGTGGTCCTGACACACACCTGCGCCACCGCGGAAGGCTTCGATGGCCGTGGTGCCCACCGATGTGGCACCAGGGCTGTAGGGCATGTGCTCGGCCAGGCCTTGCATCAGCCCGATCAGTGCTGCCCGGTCGCGGTGACTGCCGCATTGCCGGGCGGCGAAAGCAGTCAGGGTGTCGTCGGCCTGCGTCAGGTGGCTGCCGCGCAGGAACGGCAGGGGCGACTGGCTCTCGGTTTCGTGTTCGCAATCCGGGTCGATCTCGACCTGGCCGTGTGCGGTAAGCGCCAGGTGGCCATGGGGTTTGTCCAGTGTCAGCACATGCAGGATGTTGCCGTAAGGGTCGATCTGGCCCTTTACCTTGCAGGGCAGGTCCAGTTGCCATTGATTGATACGCTGGCGTTCGCTGCTGCGCGGTGTCAGGCGCAGGAACTGGATACTGTTGCATACGTCGCTGGCGTAGTTATAGGTCGTGTCGTGGCGAATGGACAGTTTCATACAACCTCCAGGTAGGAGTGATGGACGGCCTGGCCCAGTTGGTTGATGCGGCCAATGAAGTCGCTCAGCCAGGGGTGCAACCCTGCATCGAGGATTTCGTCGATTGCGGTGTAGCGCAGGCGCGCATTCAGTTCGGCGGCCATGCGCTGGGCGGCACGCCCGGTACTGCCCGGCAGACCCGCCAGGATCAGGTCCAGTTCCTCGATGCAGGCATGCAGCGAGCGCGGCACGTCCACCCGCAACAGCAGCAACTCGGACACCGGCCGGGCACTGGGCGCGGCGCGATAGAGCTCGTTGAAGGCCTCATACGAGGTCAGCGCGCGCAGCAGGGCGCTCCATTGGTAATAGCCGCGGGCGGAGTCGTCGCTGACCTCTTCGGAGGCCTCGCCGAACATTTCGTAGCGCGCATCGAGCAGGCGCAGGGTGTTGTCCGCCCGTTCCAGGAAGGTCCCCAGGCGAATGAAGCTGTAGGCATCGTTGCGCATGATGGTGCCGGAGGTCGCACCGCGGAACAGGTGCGATCGTTCCTTGACCCAGTCGCAGAACTGGCTGATGCCATAGCGACCAAGGCCATTGCTGGCAATGTTGCGCATTTCGATCCAGGTGGCGTTGATGTTCTCCCACATGTCGGCGGTGATACGGCCGCGCACTGCATGGGCATTGGTCCTGGCAGCCTGCAGGCAGCAATAGATGCTGCTGGGGTTGGTGGCGTCGAGGGCGAAGAAGTGCAGCATGCGCTCGGTGTCGAGTTCATTGTGCCGACGCAGGTAGTCGTCCAGCATGCCCGAGGCCATCAGCGACATTGCCAGTTCGGTATGGCCGTCGCTGCGCCCGGCCTGGGGCATCAGCGATAGCGAATAGCTGACCTCGAGCATGCGCGCGAGGTTTTCTGCACGTTCCAGGTAACGGGACATCCAGTACAGGTCGGAAGCGGTTCGCGAAAGCATGGCTCAGTCCTCCACCACCCAAGTGTCCTTGGTACCGCCGCCTTGCGACGAGTTGACCACCAGCGAGCCTTCCTTGAGCGCCACGCGCGTCAGGCCACCGGGCACCAGGCGGGTTTCACTGCCCGACAGCACGAACGGGCGCAGGTCGATGTGACGCGGTGCGATGCCGCTGTCGACGAAAGTCGGGCAGGTTGACAGGCACAGCGTCGGTTGAGCGATATAGGCGTGCGGGCGGGCTTTGATACGCGCGCGGAAGTCCTCGATCTGGGCTTTGGTCGAAGCAGGCCCGACCAACATGCCATAGCCGCCGGAGCCCTGGGTTTCCTTGACCACCAGTTCGGGCAGGTGGGCCAGTACATGGGACAGGTCCGCCGGCTTGCGGCACTGCCAGGTCGGCACGTTGTTCAGGATGGGCTCTTCGCTCAGGTAAAAGCGGATCATGTCGTCGACATAGGGGTAGATGGATTTGTCATCGGCCACGCCAGTGCCGACGGCGTTGGCCAACACCACATTGCCGGCGCGGTAAACCGAGACCAGCCCCGGCACGCCCAGCATCGAATCAGGGTTGAAGGACAGCGGGTCGAGGTAGTCGTCGTCCAGGCGGCGATAGATCACGTCCACCTGCTGGGGGCCGGCCGTGGTGCGCATGTAGACATGCTCATCACGCACGAACAGGTCGGCGCCTTCGACCAGCTCGATGCCCATTTCCCGGGCCAGGAAGGCATGCTCGAAGTAGGCGCTGTTGAAACGGCCAGGGGTGAGCAGCACGGCAGTGGGGTTGTCCAGTGGACTGGCGCTTTTGAGCGTGTCCAGCAGCAGGTTGGGGTAGTGGTCGATGGGCGCGATACGCTGGGCGGCAAACAGTTCGGGGAACAGGCGCATCATCATCTTGCGGTCTTCGAGCATGTAGCTGACGCCGCTGGGGGTGCGCAGATTGTCTTCCAGCACGAAATAGCTGCCATCGCCGTCACGTACCAGGTCGACACCGGCAATATGTGCATACAGCCCACGGTGCAGGTCCAGGCCCTGCATGGCGATCTGGTAGCCCTCGTTGGCCAGCACTTGCTCTGGCGGGATGATACCCGCCTTGAGGATGCGCTGGTCGTGGTAGATGTCCTGCAGGAACAGGTTCAGCGCCTGTACCCGTTGAATGCAGCCACGCTCGACCGTGCGCCACTCGCTGGCGCGGATGCTGCGCGGGATGATGTCGAAAGGGATCAGGCGCTCGGTATCCTGCTTGTCGCCATACAGGGTGAAGGTGATGCCAGCGCGGTGAAACAGCAGGTCGGCCTCGCGCCGGCGCTGTTCCAGCAACTCCAGCGGGGTGTTGGCCAGCCAGCGGGCGAACTCCTGGTAATGCGGGCGGCAATTGCCATCCGCTTCGTACATTTCATTGAAAAAAGCCCGGGACATACCCACTCCTTGCCGCCGTTACCGGCAGCTTCATTGCGGTTCATCTGCGTCTTTCAGGGTGCTGCCTTGCTGGGGTAAGTGGGAGCTGTGTCTCGCGTTAACCTCGGTCTCGGTAGATTGCCTGTGCATTGAGCACAATCAGTGTGTGCAATAAAAGTGCCGAACACGCCTGGCGGCTCTGGGGGGCGGGAAATGTGAGGGGCACAACCGATGTGAGCTGCCTGGCCGCAAGGGCCGGCGCATCAAAAAAGGGCGCTATTGATCCGGGCGCGGCTTTTGAACCGAAATGGGGCGCAGGCCGGTACCTGGCGGGCGAAAAAGGGAATATTCCGGGTGCATGACGTGGGGCGGAGGGGGCATGCATCGAGCGCCGCGCGGGCGGCACTCGATTGGGCGAACGCTGAATATCGTGAGACGGGCGCCTTCAGGGCGTCAGAGGCAGGCGTAGACCACCAGTTCCACCAGCATTTCTTCCCGGGCGAGGCCAGCCACTACTACGGCCGCGCGGTTGGGGTAGGGGGCCTGGAAATACTCGGCGTACACGGCATTTACAGTTGCCAGATAACGGCGGTCGGTCACGTAGATCAGCACCTGGGTCACGGCATCCAGCGAGCTGCCAGCGGCTTCCAGGGTGTGGCGCAGGTTGTCCAGTGTCTGGCGGGCCTGTGCCTCGATGCCGCCGGCAACCACCTGGCCCTGCGTATCGATTGGGATCTGGGCCGTGTACAACGTACCGTTGCCAACGACCGCCCATTCCAGTGGCGCCCTGGAGGCGAACAGCTCGGTCTTTATTGCATGCTTCATGGGTTGTTTCCTCAGTGGCAAGGGTGTTCAGTCGGCGTCGCTGCCGCCGCCTGCACCGTGGCGGCGTGAGGCATCGGTGCTCTCGACAAGGATGTGTTCGGCCAACTGCCTGAGCCTTTGCCAGGTATGTTCGTTGACTGTAAAACCTTGCTGCAGTGTGAGCTGCGGGTCGGTTATTGCCTGGGCGGTCTGGGCTGGCCGGGTGAACAGCACCGTTACGTCTTGCGCGGCCGCTTCAATGGCCTGGGGCCGAGTTTCACTGCTCAGATCCGGGCGCGGCATACCGGCGGTAAAATCGGCCAGGTGGCATTGGCGGGCGTCCTCCCAGCGGGCTTGCACGTGCAGCCCCTGCACAGCTGCCCGGCTCAGGTAGCCCAGCAACAGCAAACGGTTGTGGCAGTGGCGGATGCGCAGTTCGGCCTGACCACAGCGCATGGCCTTGGCTGCCGCCAGTTCCACCACCGTGGCGGCGCAGCGCAACACGCTCTGGCCCTTGGCGTCGATCACCAGCAGGGCGTTATCCTCATGGCACAAGGCGTATGGCCGTGCAGCTTCGGCTTGCAGATAACGCAACGCCTTTTCCAGTGCACCGACGCCATCGAGCCCCTGCAGTTGCAACCAGCCCACGAGTTCGGCGGCATCCTCGCAGTCGCCCGGGGCGAAGCCCATGCCTTCGAATGCCTTGCGGCACATCACCTGTATTTCGTTAAGCGATACGCGCATGGTCAAAACTCCCTGTGCGGCATGACTGCGAAATTCCAGTCGTCTGCGAACGGCTGACCGATGTCGCTGACCAGCGGCGCGCCCTGGAACAGCGTGATACGCACCCAGCGGCTTGACTTGGGGTCGAATTTCCCCGCGCCGAAAAATGCCAGTTTGCAGCGCAGCAGGTGAATCGGCAGCATGTCCCGGGCCAGCAGATTGGCACGGATTTCACCGTAGTTCGTTTTTGCCATGCCTTGCAGGCGGCGTACCGCGCCCTTGAACATCGGTTGGGCGATCAGGAAGTGAGCGGTCAGCGCCTGGGGCTGCAGTTGCAGGTGCTCCAGCAGTGCGCCATGGCACTGCTGGATATTGCGGGCAATGCCCAGTTGCATTTCTTTTTCGGCCCCCGGCTCCTCTGCGCGAATGCCCAGACGTGGTTCTTCTTTCTCAGCTGAGCGGTACCAGAAGAAGTGCTCCGCATCGGCAGCACTGAAGTCGTAGCGCAACGCCCAGCCATACTGCTGCTCGATGAGCTGGCGCAGTTGCCCAAGGGGCATCTGGGCGTCCAGCTGCCAGCCTTCGTTGACGCCCATGTGCTCGGCCAGTGGCGCGATCTGCTCGGGGTACAGCTCCAGCAGCAGGCTGACCAGAAGCTCCTGGCAGCCTACCCCCGTATGTAATTGCGCCCAGGCCAGCAGGCGCGGCCAAAGGCCCGCGCCGTCGGCTTGCGTGCCAAGCCAGGTGGCCAGTAAAGCAAGCTCGGCCAAGGTTTGCAGGTTCTGCTCATGCTGGCGCTGGTCTTCGGTCCGGGACTGGCTCAGGTGCAACCGGGCGCGCGCCAGCAATTGCTGCAGGCGCGCCAACGGGGCGGGCTCCGCCGGCTGCGCCAGCACCAGGGCCAGGGCCGTTTCCCGCGTACTGATCCAGTGCTCCACCAGTTGAGGGTGGTTGATCAGAAAAGGGGCCATTCCCAGCCCGGTCGCGTTGCCGACCCCCAGGTAGCGTTGAAGGGCCGGGGCCAGTTGCACTGCCCGCTGCGGGGCGAGTGCCTGGGCCATGTGGTTGATCTGCTCGATGCTGAAGTGACGCAGCAGGTAGACGGTGAACATCTGCGCGCTGAACGGCTGGTTGAAGTCCGGGTTATCTTGCAGGCAACCAAAATCGGCGATGCCGAACTTGCCGTTACCGTAAACAGCTGTAGTGCGATACAGGTAGCCGACTTCAGCCAGTTGCTGTGGATCGGGCTGGCGACCTTCTGCCAGCGCCGCCAGAAACCGGTCGAAATTGCGCAAGCTACGGTTGGCCCGCGACAACACCAGCACGCGTGCATCGAAGCGGCCGGCTTCCTGCAGCGGCACGTTGCGTTGCAGGTCGGCCAGTTGTGCCGAGTCGACATCGCCGGCCACCAGCACGAAGCTGACGTCCCACTGGTCGGCGATGACCCGATCG
Source organism: Pseudomonas sp. zjy_15 (assembly GCF_043101865.1). Lineage (NCBI taxonomy): Bacteria > Pseudomonadati > Pseudomonadota > Gammaproteobacteria > Pseudomonadales > Pseudomonadaceae > Pseudomonas > Pseudomonas sp. zjy_15. The sequence goes on along the minus strand of NZ_JBICII010000105.1, from coordinate 125,064 downwards.
CTGCGCTTTTCCGGCGGCAGGTAGGCCGAGAAGATCACGCAGTGGTAATGGCCGTTTGGCGTTTCGATGCGGTAGATCGCAGTGCCGAAACCTTGGCCATCGAGGTCGAAACAGCTGCGCCGGATTTGCCAGCGCTGTTGCATCATCCGCCGCATGCTGCTGCGCACGAAGCTGAGCGGGCTCTGGAAGTGGCTACCTAGCCGGGCCAGGTCCATGACTTGGCTGGCAGGGCGCAACGCGGGTATTGCAGGCACGCTGTTGGGCATTGTTGTTGTACCTGGATGGATCATGTTCAGACGCCTTGTTCACGGGCCATGTGTCGAGCGATGCGCACGGCATCCCACAGCGCTGGCAGGATCACCAGCGACACCGGCACCGCGGTGATGACAATGAAGGATTGCAGGGCCGTCACTCCGCCTGCGCCAATGGTGATCAGCACTACCGCCGCCAAGCCCATGCCGATGGCCCAGAAACCGCGCAACCACTTCTTCGGTTTATCGTCGCTGGACATCGCCAGCGCCACGGTGAAGGCCATGGCGTCGCCATTGGTGGCCACCGAGATGAAACTCAGGAACAGGAATAGCGCGCTGACAAGGCCACCCAGTGGCAGGTTCTGCGTCACTCCCAGCAACAGGTCTTCAGGCTTGGCGCCATGGGCGGTGACGCTGCCTGGCGTTTGCAGCTCCAGGCCGATCCCGGTGCCGCCCACCACGGTGAACCAGAACATGGTCACCAGCGGTGCGATGATCGACAGCGTCATGATGATCTCGCGGAGGGTGCGGCCCCGCGAGATCCGCGCGACGTACAGTGCCACCATGGGCGCATAGCCGATGAACCAGCCCCAGTAGAACACCGTCCACCAGTCCAGCCATTTGGGGTCGGCGCGGAACATCGTCAGGGGGATGAAGTGCTCCACGTGCAGGGCAAAGGCCGCCGGGAAACCGCTGAGGATGAACAGCGTCGGTCCGAATACCACCATGAACAGTGCCAGGCCGATCATCAACCAGACGTTGATCTCGCTGACAAAGCGGATGCCTTTGAGGCCCACCAGGCACGAGACAGTGTACATCGCGGTAACCAGGACAATGGTCAGCGACTGGGTGACGATGGTGTTGGGCAACCCCCACACGGCGTGCATGGCGCTGCTGATCTGCAGGCCAAGGAAACCGATCGGACCGATGGTGCCGGCCACTACCGCGATGATCGAGGCCGCGTCGGCCAAGGTGCCGATCGGGCCCTTGATCGCTCGCTGGCCGAACAGGGGGTAAAGCAGGGTGCGCGGCGCCAGCGGAAGGCCTTTATCGTAATGCAGGTGCATCAGCACGATCGCCAGCAGGCTGCCCAGCACGGCCCAGGCCAGGAAGCCCCAGTGCACGAACGATTGCGCCAGTGCCGCGGTGGCCGCCGCTTCGCTGTGCGGTTGCAGGCCGGCGAAGAAGGGCGGCGGGCTGGCAAAGTGCATCAAGGGTTCGGCAGCGGCCCAGAAGGCGCCACCACCTGCCAGCAGGGCGCACATGATCACTGCGATCCAGTTGAAGGTGCTGACGTCCGGGCGCTGGGTGACCCCGCCCAGGCGTACACGCCCGCATCTGGAAAAACCGATGAACAGGCTGACGGCGAAGGTTGCCAGCATCAGCACTTGCCAATAGAGGCCAAAGGCCTTTGTCGACCAGGCGAACAGGGTATTGACCAGCGCCGACACGGTGTCGATGTCGATCAGCGCCGCCAGCAGGAAGGCGCCGAGGAATCCGCCGCTGATCAGGAACAACGGCCAGTCGATATCGCGTGCCATAGGCACGCCCATGGCCTGGCCGTCAGCCTGCAAGGTGGTTGGGTTTTTCATGAAACCTCCGGAACCTGCGATTGTTTTTATTCTTGGTGCTGTCCGTGCAAGGGGGTCAGGCCTTTGCCGTGGTGGCGGTCTCCAGCAGGCGCAACCAGTTCAGCCCCATGATCTTGCCCACGTCGTGCTCGGAAAAGCCGCGGGTGCGCAGGCCCTTGGCGATGTTGCGGAAGTCGCGACTGTCGCGGAACCACTGCAAGGGCGCCGGCCAGTTGGCGTTGTCCCTGGAGCCTTCGCCGTAGTCCTTGTCCTTGCTCCAGCGGCCGTTGCGCATCCATTCCAGCACGGACAAGGGTTGCGCCTGGCACAGGTCGGTGCCGATGCCGATGTGCTCCACACCCATCAGGTCGGCGGTGCGCGCGACCATGTCGCAGAAACTTTCCAGGCTACAGTCCGAGGCACCCTTGAGGTGGAACGGGTAGGTGCTGAACCCCAGCAGCCCGCCCGACTCTGCGATCCCGCGTAGCACCGCATCGGACTTGTTGCGCTTGGCGGCGTGGAAGCTGGCAGGGTTGGCGTGGGAGATGATCACCGGTCGGCTCGACAGTTCGATGGCCTCAAGCGTGCTTCGCTCGGCGCTGTGAGACATGTCGATGAGCATGCCGACGCGGTTCATTTCGGCGATCACCTGGCGACCGAAGCGGCTGATGCCGTTGTCCTCGCGCTCATAGCAGCCGCTGGCCAGCAGGCTTTGGTTGTTGTAGGTCAGCTGCATGACGAACACCCCGAGCTGGCGGAAAACCTCCACCAGGGCAATGTCGTCCTCGATCGGCGAGCAGTTCTGGAAGCCGAAGAAGATGCCCACCCGGCCCTCCTCGTGGGCCAGGCGGATGTCGCTGGCCGTGCGTACCGGGCGGATCAGCTCGGGCCATGTTTCGAAGCGGCGGTTCCACTCGCCCAGGCGCGACAGGGTTTCGCGGGCGTTTTCGTGGTAGGCGATGGTGGCGTGCACCGCGCTCAGGCCACCGGCCTGCATCTGCTGGAATATTTCCTGGCTCCAGTTGGAGTACTGCAGGCCGTCGATCATCAAGAGGTCGTGCATGGCATGTATTCCTTCAGGGCCGCAGGTAGGTGGTCTTGACCACGGTGTAGAAGTCGCGAGCGTATTTCCCCTGTTCCCGGGGGCCGAAACTCGAGGCTTTACGGCCCCCGAATGGCACGTGGTAGTCGGTGCCTGCAGTGGGCAGGTTGACCATCACGCAGCCAGTCTGGGCGCGGCGCTTGAAGTGGCTGGCGTGGCGCAGCGACTGGGTGATGATCCCGGCTGTGAGGCCGTACTCGGTATCGTTGAGCGTGGCCAGCGCCTCTTCAAGATCGCGCACGCGGATCACGCAGGCGATGGGGCCGAACACTTCCTCGCGGTTGATGCGCATGTCGTTGCGGCTGTTGATGAACAAGGCAGGGCGCATGTAGTAGCCATCGGAGGCCAGTTGCAGGCGTTCGCCACCTTCGATCAGGGTGGCGCCTTCGGCCTGGGCCAGTTGCAGGTAGGCCAGGTTCTGTTCCAGCTGGCGCGCGTCAGCTACCGGGCCGATCTGTACGCCTGCCTCCAGTGCATGGCCAACCTTGAGCTGGCGCATGCGCAGGCGCAGCGCCTCGACGAAGCGGTCGTGGATGCCGTCGCAGACGATCAGCCGTGACGACGCGGTGCATTTCTGCCCGGTGCCGAAGAAGGCCCCGTTGAGCGCGCATTCCACGGCCAGTTCGAGGTCGGCGTCGTCCATGACCACCAGGGCATTCTTGCTACCCATTTCCAGCTGGCAGCGCACCAGGTTACCGGCGGTGGCCACCGCTACGCGTCGGCCCGTCTGCAGAGAACCGGTGAACGTCAGGGCATCGATCTCGGCGGACTGGATCAGGGCCTCGCCGACGTCGGCACCGCTGCCCATCACCAGGTTGAAGGTGCCGCTGGGCAGGCCCTGACGGCTGATGATCTCGGTGAGCGCCCAGGCACTGGCCGGCACCAGGTTGGCCGGCTTGAACACCACGGCGTTGCCGAAGGCCAAGGCCGGGGCGATTTTCCAGGCGGCGGTGGCCATGGGGAAGTTCCATGGGGTAATGATGCCCACCACACCCACCGGTTCGCGATGCACTTCGATGTCGACCCCAGGCCGCACCGAGGCGGCAGTCTCGCCCATCTGGCGCAGCACTTCGGCGGCGTAGTAATGGAAGAACTGGCCACTGCGGTTGACCTCGCCGATGCCTTCGACCAAGGGTTTGCCTTCTTCTCGCGACAGCAGTTCGCCGAGCTCTTCCTTGCGGGCGATCAGCTCGTCGCCGATGGCCATCAGCACTTGCTGGCGGCTTTCCAGGCCACTGGCGGACCACAGGGGTTGAGCGGCGCGGGCGGCCTGGATGGCCTGGCGGGCCTGTTCGGCACTGGCCTGATGGTACTGGCCGATCAGGTCGCCAGTGTCCGAGGGGCTGTAGTTGCCCAAAGTGGCGTGGCCTTCACACCACTGGCCATTGATGTAGTTGTTGTAGGTCTTGTGTGACATGGATGAACGCCTCCGTTTGCATGGCATTCATCATGCGAGCAATATGCAGCAAATAAAAATTAATAAAAAAAATGCTTTGATAAGGAATGCTAACCATGTTGCCCGAGCTGAAAATCGCCCAGTTGCGTTACTTCGTGCTGGTCGCCGAACTCAAGAGTTTCCACGCGGCCGCCCGCCAGGCCTTTCGCACCCAGCCTGCGATATCCCTGGCCCTGCGTGAACTGGAGCAGAAGCTGGGGCAGGCACTGGTCGAAAAGGGCGGTGGCCGGGTAGAACTGACGCCATTTGGCGAGCATTGCCTTCCGTTGTTTCGTGGCTTGATCGAGCACCATGACCGTATTGCTCGTGAAGTCATGCTGTTTGCCCGGCATGAGATCGGCCAGGTCAGCATCGCCACCGTGCCTTCTGTGGCCAGCCGAATGCTGCCAGGGCCGCTGGCCCGCTTCGTGGCCGCGCACCCCAATGTGCAGGTCAGCATTCAGGACGGCACGGCCGAACGTGTGCAGCAGTTGCTCGCACAAGGGCAGGTGGATTTCGGCATCAGCAGCCTGTGGGTGGACGATGACCAGCTCGAATTCGCCCCCATCGTGAATGATCAGGTTGGCGTGGTGTGCCGCAGCGACCACCCGCTGGCGCAGGCGGGGGGGCGGCTGCATTGGGCGCAGTTGCTGGGTGTGCCGATGATTCGCAACGGTACCTCGCAATTGCTGGCGGGTACCGAGGCCGAGGGTTTGCTGGCCGATAGCCGGCTGTTCATTTCCAACATGATTTCGTTGATCGCCATGCTGGAGGAGGGGGTAGGGATCAGTACCTTGCCGTACCTCGCTTTTCCGCAGGAGAACGACAAACTGGCGTTCGTACCCCTTGAGGAGCCCAGGGTAGAACGGCATATCGGCATGCTCACCCGCAAAGGGCGCAGCTTGTCACCTGTGGCGGGGGCACTGATGGCGTTTCTGCAGGTGCAGTTGGCGAAGGCTAGTTGATTCGTTGGCGGTAGGGGCATGGCGCGCCATGGCCGGCACTGAGGTTCGCAAACGCACGCCCGGCTTTCAGAGAACCGGGCCTGACGCCACGCTGACACCTGCCAGCGTGGTGAACGAGATGTCCTTGGCCGTGAGCAGAAAATCACGCACGTACGGCACCTCCAGCATGTCACTGCGCAGCGCAGCATAGAGGTTTGCCTGCAGGCCGTGCTCGCCAAGGCGCTTGGCGGTTACATAGCCGCGCGAACTGTATTCGTGCACGGCCCAGTTGGGCAGGCAGCAGACGCCGCGCCCGGACGCAACCAGTTGCATCATCATCACGGTCAGTTCTGAAGTGCGTACCTGTGCGGGCTCGACGTCGGCGGGGTCGAGGAAGCGGGTGAAGATGTCCAGACGGGTGCGTTCGATCGGGTAGGTGATCAGTGTCTGGCTGGCGATATCGGCGGGCTGCAGGTACGGCTTGTGGCGCATGGCGTGGTGGTTGTCGATGGCCAGCAGTGCCTCGTAGCTGAACAAGGGCACGTAGCTGATACCCGGCAGTGTCACTGGATCGGAGGTCACCACCAGGTCCAGGTCGCCGCGCTCCAGGGCTGGCAGTGGTGCGAAGGAAAAACCGGAGGCGAGGTCCAGTTCCACCTCAGGCCAGGCGCCGCGGAACTCATCCACTGAAGGCATCAACCACTGGTAGCAACTGTGGCACTCGATGGCGATGTGCAGCCGTCCGGCGCAGCCCCCGGCCAGTTTGCCCAGGTCCCGTTCGGTACTGCGGATCTGAGGAAGCACCCGGTCGGCCAGCTGCAGCAGCTTCAGCCCGGCGCTGGTGAAGCGCACCGGCCTGGACTTGCGCACGAACAGTGGCATGCCGATGCGCTCTTCCATATCGCGGAACTGATGCGACAGGGCTGATTGTGTCAGGTGCAGGCGCTCGGCGGCCTCGTGCAGGCTGTCGGTTTCACGCAGCGCGTGGAGGGTTCGCAGGTGGCGTAAATCGATCATGAGTAAAATGGCGGATCAACGCAGTAATGGCGGGTTTTCTTCACTGCTGCGTGATCCTGACAATTCCTTTGATGGGTTTTCCGTGAGTGGGGTGAGGCTCAAGCCGCGTGAGGCGCGGCAAGGTTGCAGTACTGCCCCTTGAAATACAGCAGCGGCTGCGTGGCAGCCGTTGCCTGCAGGTTCAACGCTTTGACTTCGCCAATCACGATCAGGTGGTCCCCGGCGGCATGTTCGGCGTGAATTTCGCAATCAAGCCAGTGCAGGCTGCCGGCAATGATCGGGTTTCCCAACGGCGATGCTTGCCATTCGACGCCCTGCCACTTGTTGGCGCCGCGCCGGGCAAACTGGTTGGAAATGCCGACCTGCTCACCTGACAGGATGTTGACCGTGAAGCGCCCAGCCTGGCGAATTTTCGGGTAGCTGGCCGAGCTGGACATCACACTGAATGACACCAGCGGCGGGCTCATCGATACGCTGTAGAACGACTGGCAGGTGAAGCCGATCGGCTCACCTTCATGGTGCGATGTAATCACCGTGATGCCGGATGCGTAGTGCCCGAGTGCCTGGCGAAAAGTCGACGGCTCAATCGCCGTACCGGAAAGCAACATGGTAGGTCCTGTGGCTGCATTCATTTCAGCGTGCGTTAGCGAGTTCCTGACGGACGATGGCTGCGCCTGCACTCAAGGCCTTGAGCTTGCCGCTGGCTACCTGGCGGGGCAGGGGCGCCATGCCGCAGTTGGTGCAAGGGTAGAGCTTGTCGGCATCGACGAATTGCAGTGCCTTGCGCAGGGTGGCGGCGACCTGTTCGGGTGTTTCAATGACATGGGTGGCCACATCGATGGCGCCGACCATGACTTTCTTGCCGCGAATCAGCTCGAGCAGGTCCATCGGAACATGCGAGTTATGGCATTCCAGCGAAATGATATCGATGCTGGACTGCTGCAATTTGGGGAAGGCCTGTTCATATTGCCGCCATTCTGAACCGAGGGTCTTTTTCCAGTCGGTGTTGGCTTTGATGCCATAGCCATAGCAAATATGGACGGCCGTTTCGCACTTGAGGCCCTCGATGGCCCTTTCCAGGGTAGCTACGCCCCAGTCATTCACGTCGTCGAAGAAAACATTGAATGCCGGCTCGTCGAACTGAATGATGTCCACGCCCGCGGCTTCCAGCTCTTTGGCTTCCTGGTTGAGAATCTTGGCGAATTCCCAGGCCAGTTTCTCGCGGCTTTTGTAGTGGTTGTCATACAGTGTGTCGATCATGGTCATGGGGCCGGGCAGCGCCCACTTTATCGGCTGTGTGGTGTGCTGGCGGAGGAACTTGGCATCTTCGACAAACACCGGCTTTTGTCGAGCGACAGCGCCCACCACCGTCGGTACGCTCGCATCGTAGCGATCACGGATTCTGACGGTTTTCCGTTGTTCGAAATCAACGCCGCTGAGGTGCTCGATAAACGTGGTGACAAAGTGCTGGCGGGTTTGTTCGCCGTCACTGACGATGTCGATACCGGCGTGTTGTTGTTCTTGCAAGGCCAGGCGCAAGGCATCCTGCTTGCCTTCGACCAGTTGCTCGTCTTGCAACTTCCACGGTGACCAGAGTGTTTCGGGTTGAGCCAGCCATGCGGGTTTAGGCAGGCTGCCGGCCGTGGAGGTGGGTAGCAATGTGTTCATGAACAGTGACCTTGTGTTTTGAATGGTTCAACGTGCGTATTGAGCGGACCAGTGCGCTAGCGTGGCCTGGTAGGGTTTGACAAATTGCTCCTCGGCAAATTTGCCCTGCTCGATCGCCAGGCGGCTGCGCTCTTCCCGGTCGTAGACAATGCGCGTGAGCGAGTAGTCCTGGTTGTTCAGGCTGGGCTGGTAGGCCTTGCCTGCTGGAGAATTGGCGTTGTAGATCTCGGGTCGGTAGATCTTCTGGAAGGTGTCCATGGTGCTGATGGTGCTGATCAGTTCAAGGTTGGTGTAGTCAGCCAGCAAGTCGCCGGCAAAATAAAATGCCAACGGGGCGACGCTGTTCGGTGGCATGAAATAGCGCACCTTCAAGCCCATTTTCTTGAAGTATTCATCCGTCAGCGAGTACTCATCCTGCAGGTACTCAACACCTAGCACAGGGTGTTGATTTTCGGTGCGCAGGTACGTCCTGCTGCTCGATACGCTCAGGCAGATAACCGGTGGTTTGCTGAAGTGCTCCTGGTAGGTGTGCGAGTTGACGAAACACTTGAACAGGTTGCCATGCAGCTCGCCGAAATGATCAGGTGTGCTGAAGGTCGACCGGTGCTTGTTATGCTCCAGTAACAGTACGCTGAAGTCGTAATCGCGCACGTACGAGGAGAAGTTGTTGCCTACCATGCCTTCGAGGCGAGTATTGTTCTTGCGGTCGACAATATAGGTTTTCAATATTTCGATCAGCGGCAGGGCATTGCCGTGCTGCGCATTTTCGAGATTCATTTCCACCGATATGATATCCAGCTCTACGCGGTAGCGGTCATGTTCGGGGTTGTCCCAGTGCGCCAGCGCATTGAAACGGTTATTGATCATCATCAACGTGTTGCGCAGGTTTTGCTGGCGGTTTGTACCCCGTGCCAAATTGGCGAAGTTGGTCGTGATGCGGGTGTTTTCGGCAGGGCGATAATGTTCGTCGAACGCAATGCGCTTGACGGTGAATGTTGGCGCTTTATTCATGGTGACGGCTTCCAGGTGCCTGAGTGTGAGCAACTCAGTGCTTGTCAGTTGCGTAGGCTGAGTCGTTCACAGCGTAATCTTGATGTGTTTGATTGAGGTGTATCCTAGGCGGGGCGCTGCATGAATGATATTGAAGTTATTTCACAGGTTTTTTAGCCCTGCTCATGATGCGTTGCCTGGTCGACTGCGGCATCATGGCTGCCTGGCCTTCACCTCACCCAGGAGACAGCGATGATCAAAACCGGCGATCAACTGCCCGACGTTACCCTTTATCAATACAACAACGACGCAGGCGCCTGCGCGATCGGCCCGAAGGCCTTTTCCATTCGCGAGCGTTGCAAGCACAAGAAGGTGCTGATCTTCGCGTTGCCGGGCGCGTTCACGCCGACGTGCTCTGAACGTCATGTTCCCGGTTATGTCGCGGCGGCCCCTGCGTTGTTCGCGGCTGGCATTGACGAAATCCTGTGCGTTTCGGTGAACGATGCCTTTGTCATGAACGCCTGGGGCAACAGCTTGCAGGTCGGGGATGCGGTCAAGATGATCGGCGATGGCAATGGCGAATTCAGCGAGGCGCTGGGCCTGACCCAGGACCTTTCGGCACGCGGTTTGGGGCGGCGCTCGCAGCGGTATGCGATGTTGGTCGACGACCAGGTAGTCCAGTACATTGCGGTTGAAAGCCCCGGCAAGTTCGAGGTCAGCGATGCGGCCAGCCTGCTGGCTGTGTTGCGCTAGCCATACCTTTCAGGCCTTGCCGACAACGGTTGTCAGGGCTGCCAGAACACTTTTCGAACCGGCCGCTAACAACAAGGTACAGACGGTTGAAACTTCACCAACTCAGGGCGCTGGTCGCCATTCATAACGCAGGCAGCATCCTCGAAGCCTCAAAGCTCATGCACATTACTCAGCCCGCGCTGAGCCGTTCGATCAAGGAGCTGGAGCGGGAGGTGGGTTTTACCCTGTTGCAGCGGTCGCACAAAGGCATGGCCCTTACCGAGGAAGGCAAACGTGTCATCCGCCATGCCAACCTCGTGGTAGAAAGCATACGCCGCCTGCAGATCGAAGCGGCGAGCATTCAGGATGCGGCGCTGGGCGCCGTGTCGATCGGGGTTACGTCGTTGACGGCGATGCTCGATGGCGTCGATGAAAGTATCCTGGCCTTTCGGCGCAAGTACCCGCGGGTGAAGATCACCATCACCGACTTGCGCCCCAGTCAGATCCTGCAGCGCTTGCGCGATGGCAGCCTGGACTTCGCCATTACTTCGCAGCAACCGCTGAGTCGGCTGAGCCTGGACTGGGAGGCACTGGGCAGTATCAAGGGCACGGTGATTTGCCACGCCTCGAATCGGCAGAAGTTCAGCCAGTCACTGCGCACCTTGCAATACGCCCCCTGGATCAGCCTGGACGAGTTGTCCGATCAGGCCTCGCAGTTTCACCAATTGTTCGAAGCCAACGGCCTTCGGGTGCCACAGAACACCGTTGAATGCACTTCAGTGATGATGGCGCTGAAGCTGTTGAAGAACACGGAATCGTTGATGACCATCAGCGAACTGGCGGTGGACCAAGGGTTTACCTACGGTATCGATTGCGAGTTCGTCGCCATGGCGGTGCAGGAGTTGATTCCGGATTACCCCATCAACCTGGTCTGCATTGACCGCCACAGCCTCACGGCGCCTGCCCAGGAGCTGTTCCACAGCTTGCGCGGGCAGGTGCTCAAGCAGACCCGCCCCGTTGGGTCAGAAGTGGTAGTACATGCCTAGCGAGATGTTGCTCGGGTTATCGCCAGCCTGGTCCACCGGGGTGCCGGCGTAGGTGACCGACGAGGCGCGCTGGTTGGCGATCATGCCGAGGCGTCCATAAAGGGCCCAGCGGGGGTTGATGAAGTGGTCATAGCCGATCATCACACCCCACGCGTCCTTGTCGCGGGCGCTGACCTGGCGTTGCATCACCGCCAGGCGCAGCACGTCCAGCTCGCCCACCGGCGCCATCATGCCGAAGGTGTACAGCGTGGTGCTGGGTGTGCCGGCCTGGTCCACGTCCTGGCGTTGCCAGGTGAGGCTGGTGGCCAGCGGGCCGAAATCGTAGAACGCCGACAGGCTCTTGAAGTCGTTGGCGGTCTGACGTGAGACGCCGCCGTCGTCCCATGGGTCGCTGTAGTAGCGGTTGTAGGAGGCCAGCACCATCACCCGGCTGTTGCGGTATTGCAGCCGGGCGCCACCGCCACGCACGGTGCGCCCAGCGCTGGCGGCATCGTCGAAGCCGAAGCTTAGCGCGGTACCGAGGCTGAAGCCGCTGAAGGTGGGGCTGGTGTAGGCCAGGGTGTGCTTGGGGCGCAGGTCAAGGTAGAAGGCGCCCTTGCCGGCGGCAGGCAGGGCCAGGTAGGTGTAGGGCGAGCCATAGGTGGCCAGGAACGGGTCGGCGTAGGTGGGGGTGGCCATGCCGTAGGTCTTGCCGAACTCGAGCTTGCCCAGGGTGCGCGAGCGCAGGGCGACCGTCGCCAGGCGCAGGGTACCGACGGTGTCCCAGGTGCCCTCCAGAGCCTCGCCATTGAGGTTGAAACCCTCCTCGACGTCAAGCTCCACGACGGTATCGGAGTCAAGCGCCTTGCGTGCGTACAGCCCGAGCTTGTTGGTCCAGGCGCCGCCACCGGCCAGCCTGAAACCTGAGTGGTGCTGCGAATCGTGATAGCTGGCGAATGCATCCACGGTGCCGTACACCTTGAGCGTGTCATCGAAGCCGTAATCAACTCCGTAGTAACCGAAACCCGGCGCAATCCGCGCGAGCGTCGGAAAACCCTCTGCCTGTGCCTGCGCAGCAAGGCAAACCCCTTGGATCATCAACAGCAACGACGTAGTGCGAGTGTTCATTCACGACTCCAGGCCAGCACGGTGATGTGGTGGCTTTAGCGTCGGTGAACAATACGTTGCAGCGTGATTGCTTATTCGGTCAGGTCATGCCGTTTGGTTAATCAGGGGCTGGCGCGGCGTGTGGATTGGCGAGCGCATCCGTTTTAGAAGGGCTTCGTAACAGCGTCAACGCTGCGCTACGGATGCTGGTTTGTGGGCGTTTTTGGGGCCGCGCGCGGAGCGAGGGCGAACGGTGCGCCAGCTCAGGGCATTTTGGCCAACGATCGTTCCGGGTAATTAACCATTGGTTAGGCACATGCCGAAAGCGCAAGTGTATTGAGTGCCCGATTGGCTGATATTCGCTGCACGCCGCGATTTGCCAACGGAGATAACAATGATCAGACCGCTACCCACATCGCCGAGCCTGCAAAAAGGTGCGCATTCAGCCGCGCAGGTGTCGTCCTCCCGTAAAACCTTGGTCGCCTGCTCGCTGGGCAATGCGCTGGAAATGTACGACTTCACGATCTACAGCTTCTTCGCTGTACTGATCGGCAAGCATTTCTTTCCCTCCGACTCGGCCATGGCGTCGTTGTTGATGTCGCTGGCCACTTTTGGCGTCGGTTTTCTGATGCGCCCGGTCGGGGCGATGGTCATCGGTCGCTATGCGGACCGGCATGGACGCAAGGCCGCTTTGAGCCTGACCATCGGGCTGATGACCCTGGGCACAGCAATGATTGCTTTTGCGCCCACGTATTCACAGATCGGGATTTTCGCCACGTTGCTGCTGGTGACCGGCCGGCTGATCCAGGGCATGTCGGCAGGCGGGGAGGTCGGTACCGCGTCGGTGTTCCTGATGGAATCCAGTGCGGTCGGCAATCGCTGCCAGAGCGTCAGCTGGCAGGCTGCCAGCCAGGGCTATGCCGCCTTGGTGGGGGCCGGCTTTGGCCTGGCCCTCAGCCAGTTGCTCGACCCTTCCGCGCTGGAAAGCTGGGGATGGCGCATACCGTTCATCTTCGGCCTGCTGATCGGGCCGGTCGGTTGGTATATACGCACACGGTTGCCGGAAACCCATGAGGCCGCACCGGCGCAGAAGGCAGAGCAGGGGCTGGATGCCGAACTGCTCAAACGCATCGCCCAAGGCATCGGCCTGATGGCCAGCTCGACCATTGGCATGTACCTGTTCGTGTTCTACATGCCGACCTACCTGACCACGGCCTTGCATTACCCATCCGGCAGCGCGATGGCAATTGCCTGTATCAGTAGCGGCTGCATGGCAGTCATCTGCCCGTTGGCCGGTAAATTCGCCGACAAGTATCAGCTCAGAAAACGCCTGCTGGTGTGGACGGTCGCCGCGCCGGTGGTGTTGACCCTGCCCGTGTTCTATCTGCTTGGGCACGTGCAGCACATGGGCCTGGCCATGATGGGCGTGGCGATCCTGATCTTGCCGACCTGCATCGGTGCCGGTGCGTTCTTCGCGCTGATCATGGAGGGCTTCCCGAAGGCCAGGCGCTCCTTCGGCACCTCGGTCAGCTACAGCCTGGGTGTGACCCTGTTCGGTGGTTTTTCGCCGTTGGTGGCCACCTGGCTGATTGCAGCGCTGGGCACGCCGTTGGCGCCAGCCTACTTCCTGCTGGCCGGCGGCGTTGTCAGCCTGGCCTGCCTCAGATACTTCCCTGAAAACAAAGGATGCGAGTGACATGGGTATTTTGCAGAGCAATCAAACACCGGGCTCAGCCGCCGAGCTGGATGAGTTCGTCATGCTGCGCCGGCAGATCCACGCTGCGCCGGAAATTGGCGGCGACACCCCCGATACGGCGGCCCTGGTAGCCGATAAGCTGCAAGCGTTGGGCTATGAAGTGCATCGCAATGTGGGCGGGCATGGAGTGGTCGGCGTGCTGAAAGTGGGCGACAGCCCGCGCAGCATCGGTTTACGCGCCGACATGGACGCACTGCCCATGGGCGAGAAGAATGCGTTTGCGCATGCCAGCAAGATCCCCGGCCGCATGCATGCCTGTGGCCATGACGGGCATACCGCGATCCTGCTGGCAGCCGCTGCGCAACTGGCGGCTACACGCCAGTTCAACGGGACGTTGAACGTGATATTCCAGCCCGACGAGGAAGGCCTGGCGGGGGCCAAGGCGATGATCGACGACGGCTTGTTCGAGCGCTTTCCGTGCGACTCGGTGTATGCGCTGCATAACATGCCCGGCCTGCCGGTGGGCACGTGCGTGGTGCAGGCGGGGCCCACCATGGCGTCTTCCGAACGTGTCAGCATTCGGATTACCGGTAAAGGCGGGCATGGGGCGATGCCGGAACTGTCGGTAGACCCGGTGATGGCGTTGAACAGCCTGATCAGTGGCATCCAGACCATCAAGTCGCGCAACCTGAGCGTCGAGGACTACGCCGTGATCAGCATCGGCATGATCCAGGCCGGCACCGTCTACAACATCATCCCTGACGAGGCCTGCATGTTGCTGAGCGTGCGCACCGACACGGCCCAGACCCAGCAGAAGATCAACAGCCGCATTGACGCCCTGGCCAAGGGGCACGCAGAAAGCTATGGCGTGGAGATCGATGTGCAATTCACCCAACTGGCACCCGCCTTGTGCAACAGCGATCACGAAAGCGCGTTGCTGCGTGACAGCCTGAGGCCGCTGTTCGCCGACGGCGCGCTGCTGGACAAGATGCCGAAGAAGGTCATGGGCACCGAAGACTTTGCCTACATGTTGCAGGCGCGGCCTGGCTGTTACTTCATGCTGGGCAATGGCACGGGCGAGTTCCATGGTTGCTCGGTGCATAACCCCCACTACGATTTCAATGATGCCTTGGTGAAGATTGGCGCTGATTGCTGGGTGAAGTGGGTTCAGGACTATCTGCGTTGACCCTGCGTGATCTGCGCTGGAATGGTCTACGCTCTCAGCCGAAGCGCGTCGTTACAGGCTTCATCCCGTTATCGTCGCTCTGGCGATTCACACCGACGGACCAGGGTCGGTCCAAAGAGGGTGCAGCAATGGCGACTATCGACACCGAGAACCTTGCAAAGGGGCTGCAGCAGGTTGAAGCCTGCTGGCAGGCGTATACCTCGTCACAGCGACTTGTCGAGGGCCTTGAGGGGAGCGACCTGAGCAGTGCCATTGAAGCTGCCAACCGCGATTTCACCAGGTTTCAGAACCAGTGCCAGCTTTTTTATGCCGAAGTGCGCAAGAGGGCAGCGGATGCGGACAAGCTGGAGAGCGACATGGCGCTGTATCCCCATTACTTTCAGTGACGCCCTGATTGAACGTCGCGCTGTGCCCAGGTTCTGACAAGCAAAGGGTACAGCGAGGACGCTTTCATGAGCATCGAACGCAACATTGCCGCGCTTGAAGCCTGGTACGCCCAGTACGACGACATCAGTTACCGGCGCGCGTCACCGGATGCCTACCACCATGAACTGCTTCGCACAGCCGAGGCCCTGCGCGACGACGGTGCCATCGATTGGGACGACTGGTTGGCGCTCAAGGCGCTGGCCGCTGAGGCGCATATCCGCGCGCTGGAAGATGCCGTGCAGGCCCATGTGAGCGACCCGGACGCATGAAAGCGCTGAAGATTGCCACCTTCAACATCAATGGCATCCGCAGCCGTTTGCCGGCGCTGCTGGCCTGGCTGGAGCGGGAGCAGCCCGACATCGCCTGCCTGCAGGAGCTGAAGGCGGCCGATCAGCAGTTCCCTCGTGCGGAGCTGGAGGCGGCAGGCTATGGCAGCCTTCATCATGGGCAACCGTCATGGAACGGCGTGGCCATTCTGGTGCGGGGCAGCGATCCGCTCGAGGTTCGCCGCGGTTTGCCCGGCATGGAAGAGGACAGCCAGAGCCGCTATCTGGAAGCCGCTGCACACGGGGTGTTGGTCGCTTGTCTCTACCTGCCGAACGGCAACCCGCAGCCCGGGCCCAAGTTCGATTACAAGCTGCACTGGTTCGAATGCCTGATCCAGCATGCGCGCAGCCTCTATGAAAGTGGCCACCCCACGCTGCTGGCAGGGGATTTCAATGTCGTGCCCACCGACATGGATATCTACAACCCGCGTTCCTGGCTGAAGGACGCACTGCTGCAGCCCGAGTCGCGAGCGTGTTACCAACGACTGCTAGACCAGGGCTGGCTCGATGCCATACGCCATCTGTACCCGGACGAGCGTGTCTACACCTTCTGGGACTATTTCCGTAACCACTGGGCCCGCAATGCTGGGTTGCGAATCGATCACCTGTTGCTCAACCACGAGCTTGCGCCTTATTTGAAACGGGCGGGTGTCGATGCATGGGTGCGCAACGAGGCCAAGGCCAGCGACCATGCGCCCGTCTGGATCGAGCTGGGTACGCGTCGTGCTCGATCATAGTGAATGCAGCACATGAACGAGCGCCGGGCTAAGGCGTTCCGACAGTAGCCGACTTCAGATTGCATTCAGATTCGGCCCCGATAATTCCCTCCGTCGCACCCAGGCGGGGAAATTTCATGACTCAGACTCATCAATGGCACAGTTTGCTTCCGTTACCCATCGGTAGCCATGCCGATCATCAGGCGCATCTTTCTCTTCACCTCAGCGGCGATCAAGGGCGCGGCGAACTGGAGCACTTCATACACGAGCGCTTTGCCAGTGTGCACCAGGCGGATGTGAAACATTACCTGCCGGAACTGCTTGCCTTGCAGGGTAGCCACGGTCGCCTGATCGCGGCGGCAGGCATGCGACCGGCCAGCGAAGGGCCGCTCTTCCTTGAGCGGTATCTGGACGAGCCTCTGGAATCTGCTGTTTCACGGGTAACCGGTGCCTCAGCGGATCGCAACTGCATGGTAGAAGTAGGCAACCTGGCCTCGCTCAGCGCCGGCAGCGCTCGAATAATGATCATCGCCGTGACGTGGTTGCTGGCCATGCGCGGTTTGGAGTGGGTGGCATTCACGGGCGCCGCGACACTGTTCAACAGTTTCCGGCGACTGGGGCTGGTGCCCACTGTTCTGGCCTCAGCGGATCCTGCGCGCTTGCAGGGCCAAGTGGACCAATGGGGGACTTACTACGACCAGCGACCACAGGTATTTGCCGGCAACATAGGCTTTGGCTTCGATGCCCTGAAGCAGGCGGGCATGTTCGAGCGGCTTGGGTTTCCCATGTTAGCCCTGGAGACCGGCCATGCGGCATGAACTGACAGCCTTTCAGGCACTGTTGCGCCAACACGCCCTGGAACATCCTGACGCCGTGGCCGTCCAGGGAAATGCGCAGCGTTACACCTACCAGCAACTGCTCGACGAAGTCGAATCTCGCGCGGCCAGCCTGCGCAACCAACCTGCAGGAACCTTCGCCGTGGTGCTGGATAACGGGCCCGAAGCGCTATTCTGGGATCTGGCGGCGCTGTTCGCTGAACGTGCCAGTGTGACAGTGCCGTCGTTTTTCAGCGCAGCCCAGTTCCAGCACTGCTTGCAGCAAAGCGGAGTCACGGCGGTGGTGTGCGAGGCGCAGTGGGCTGATCAGCTCACTGCGCTTGGCTTTGACCGGCAGGCACCAGCTAATGTCTGGCTGCGTGACAGTGTTGTCGCCCCGGCGCTGCCTGAGGGCACTGCCAAGATCACTTACACCTCCGGTAGCACCGGCACGCCCAAAGGCGTGTGCCTGAGCGCTGAAACCATGCTGCGTGTGGCGCATGAGCTGGAGACCGCCAGCCGCCCAGCCGAGCCGCAGCGATACCTGGCGGTACTGCCACTGGGCGTTTTGCTGGAAAACCTGGGCGTCTACGCCGCGCTCATGGCTGGCGCTTGTGTGCAGCTCTATCCACAGCAGCAGTTGGGGATGGGTGGGGCAAGCCAGGTCGACTTCAAGCGCCTGCTGGGCGCAATCGCCCTCAGTGGTGCGCAGAGCCTGATCCTGGTGCCGCAACTGCTGATGGGGTTGGTGACAGCGATCGAGCGTGGCCTGATGCGGGTCGGCCCTCTGCGTTTGGTGGCGGTAGGCGGTGCTCGGGTATCGCCAAGCCTGCTCGCGCGGGCCGAGGCGGTCGGTTTGCCGGTGTTCGAAGGTTACGGCTTGTCCGAGTGCGCCTCGGTAGTGGCGCTCAACCGCACAGGGGCTGTACGCCCGGGGAGCGTTGGCAAGCCGTTGCCGCATGTGCAGGTGCGCATCGCCGAGGATGGCGAAGTTCTGGTGGCCGGCTCGATATTGCTGGGCTACCTGGGAGAGCCGCCTGTAACCGGGCAGTGGTGGGCAACAGGCGATGTAGGCCACCTCGATGAGGATGGCTACCTGTATCTGGATGGCCGCAAGAAGCACCAGTTCATTACCAGCTTCGGGCGCAACGTCAACCCGGAGTGGGTGGAAGCCGAGCTGAGCCAAAGTGGCGTGATCGCCCAGGCTTTCGTGCATGGCGAAGCCCTGCCAAACAACCTTGCCTTGCTCTGGCCACTGGATCCCGGCATCAGCGACGAGGCCATCGAACAGGCCGTACAGCAATGCAACGTGCGGTTGCCCGATTACGCCCGGGTGCACGCCTGGCGCCGTTTACCTGTGCCTCTGAGTACGCTTGACGAAACCCTGACTGCCAATGGCCGCCCGCGACGTGAGGCGATCTTGCAGCGTTACCACACCCTGTTATCCGACATCTCGTTGTGAGGCTCACAATGTCCTTTTTCGACACCCTGCAAGTACAAACCGCCCAAGAGCGTCAGGCGCTGTTCGCCGTACCGGTGATCCGCGAGGCCCTGGCCGGCCAGGTCAGCCTGGACAGCTACGTCGCGTTCCTGACCCAGGCCTATTACCATGTGCGCCATACCGTGCCGCTGATGATGGCCTGTGGGGCACGATTGCCGCTACGGCTGGAGTGGCTGCGCGGCGCGGTCTGCGAATACATCGAGGAGGAATACGGCCACGAGCAGTGGATCCTCGACGACATCAAAGCGTGCGGCGGTGACTGGGAGGCCGTGCGCGATGGCCAGCCGGTGCAATCCATCGAGCTGATGGTCGCCTACCTGTACGACCTGATCGCCCGCGGCAACCCGGTCGGGTTGTTCGGCATGGTCAACGTGCTCGAAGGCACCAGCATCGCCCTGGCCACCCAGGCGGCGGGCGTTATCCAGAACACATTGGCCCTGCCTGACCAGGCGTTCAGCTACCTCAGCTCGCACGGTGCGCTCGACCAGGACCACATGGTGACCTACAAACAGTTGATGGACCGCCTCGACGATGCCGGTGACCAGCAGGCCGTCCTCCATGCGGCCAAGGTCGTCTACCGCTTGTACACCGAGATGTTCCAGGGCCTGCCGCGTGCCGGGCAGCAAGAGGTGCATCATGCGTTTGGCTGAGTCCGTGGTGATCCTCACCGGCGCCAGTGGGGGCATAGGCCTGGAACTGGCTGAACAGCTCTGCGCTGCCGGTGCCCAAGTGTTGGCGGTCAGCCGGCATGTGGGCAAGCTGGCTGGCCTGATGAATCGGTACCCCGACCGGCTGCGCTGGCAGGAAGCCGACCTGCGCAGCCAGTCAGGGCGCGAACACGTCATCGAGCGGGCACGCGAGATGGGGGCTGTCAATGTGCTGATCAACGCGGCAGGCGTGAATCGCTTCGCTCTGCTCGACCAGCTGGATGAGCATGCGCTGGACGAGCTATTGGACATCAACCTGAAGGCGCCCTTGCAGCTGACACGGGCCTGCCTGCCGTTGCTGCGTGCTCAGCCCAAGGCGTTGGTGGTGAATGTCGGGTCGACCTATGGGTCGATCGGCTACCCCGGCTACGCCACTTACTGCGCCAGCAAGTTTGCGCTGCGTGGTTTTTCGGAAGCGCTGCGCCGCGAGTTGGCCGATACCACGGTGAACGTGCTGTATGCCGCCCCACGGGCAACCCGTACAACGATGAACAGCAGCGCCGCGACTGCGCTCAATCAAGCGCTTAAAGTTGGCATGGACGACCCTGCGGACGTCGCTCGTGCTGTGCTTCAGGCGGTGCAATCCGAGCGCACCGAACTTTATCTGGGGTGGCCGGAAAAGCTCTTCGTGCGAATCAACGGCATGTTGCCGGGCATGGTCGACCGCGCACTGCGCAAGCAACTGCCCGTCATTCGCCGCTATATCGGTAGCCATTCCAAGGAGTCGAACCAATGAAGCGTCTGTTCATCGCCAGCTTGCTGGCATTTGCACCCTTCACCTGGGCATTGGACCAGGCAGGCAGCCAGCGCCTGAGTGATCTGCAGCAGCGCTGGGCGCAGATTCAGTACCAAATGCCCAAGGATAAGCGTGCCGACGCCTTCGAAAAGCTGGCAGGCGATGCAGCAACATTTGTTCATCAGTATCCCGGCACACCTGAACCCTTGATCTGGGAGGGCATCATCAACAGCAGTTGGGCGGGGGCGACGGGTGGCCTCGGTGCACTGGGCAAGGTCAAGGCGGCGAAAGCCAGCCTGGAGCAGGCCATGAAGCTGGACCCCAACGCCCTGCAGGGTTCGGCCTACACCAGCCTGGGCACGCTGTATGACCAGGTGCCCGGCTGGCCTATCGGTTTCGGCGATGCCGAGATGGCCGACAAGATGCTGCGCAAAGCCTTGCAGATCAACCCCAACGGTATCGACAGCAACTATTTCTGGGCCGATCATCTGTATCGGCAAAAGCGCTACCCTGAAGCTACCGCAGCCCTGCAGAAAGCCTTGCAGGCACCGCCCCGGCCGGGGCGTGAGTTGGCTGACCAGGGCCGGCGTGCCGATATAGATGCTTTACTCAAGGCCATCAAGGACAAACAGGACTGAACATGCGGCTGTTGCTGGTTGAGGATGACATCGCGCTGGGGGAAGGGATCTGCGACGGCTTGCGCCAGGAGGGCTACACCCTCGACTGGTTGCGCGACGGTGTCAGTGGCTTGCATGCGTTGCAGCACGAGACCTTCGACCTGGTGATCCTGGATCTTGGATTGCCCCGTATGGATGGCCTCGAGCTACTCAGGCGGTTACGCGCCGGCGGCGACAGTTTGCCGGTGCTGATTCTCACCGCACGGGATGCCCTCGATGATCGCATTGCCGGCCTGGATGCAGGCGCCGATGATTACCTGGTCAAGCCTTTCGACCTCAACGAGCTCAAGGCACGCTTGCGCGCCTTGCTGCGGCGCAGCGTCGGGCGCGCCAAGGTGCTGATCGAGCATGCCGGGGTCAGCCTGGACCCGACCACCCAGCAAGTGCAATACAACGGCGTCGAGGTTGTGCTCACCCCCAAAGAGTATGTGCTGTTGCATGAGCTGCTGGCACAGCCCGGCAAGGTATTCACGCGTGAGCGCCTGACTCAGTTGCTGTATGGCTGGGATGAAGAGCCGGAGAGCAACACGCTGGAGGTGAACATCTACCACCTGCGCAAGAAGCTGTTCAACGGCCTGATTCGCACGGTGCGCGGCATCGGCTATCTGGTCGAGGTCAAGGCATGACCTCGCTTCGCCAGCGCACGCTGTGGCGCGTGATGCTCTTGCTGCTGCTCGGTACCGGCTTGCTCGCGCTCTATAACTACCACGACAGCAGCCACGAAATTAACGAGGTGTATGACGCGCACCTGGCCCAGAACGCGCGTTTGCTGCAAGGCGTCATGAGCATGCCGGTACAAGAGGGCTCGCGTGATGCGCTTTATCAGGCCTTCAATGACGCCTTGGGCAAAGCAGGGCGCCATCAGGTGGGGCACCCTTACGAAAGCAAACTGGCGTTCCAGGTCTGGGGGGAAGGCATGGCGTTGCTGGTGCATACACCCAGTGCGCCGCCAATCGACCCACCACCTACTGCTCCAGGGTTCTACGACTTTTCCAGTGGCGGTGAACAATGGCGCGGCTTCGTTTTGCCGGTGCCGGAAAAACACTGGCTTATCTGGGTGGGTGAACGTGATGATGTGCGCTACGACCTGATCGACCGCATCGTTCGCCACACGCTGTTCCCGTTCCTGCTTGGCAGCCTGGCGTTGGCACTGCTGGTGTGGGCTGCGATCGGCTGGGGGCTGAGGCCACTGCAGAACATGGCCAATGTCATCCGCAGACGCCATGCCGATTCGCTGGAGCCGCTGCAACTGGTACCGCTTCCCACTGAACTGGAGCCCATGCAGGCCGCCATCAATCGCTTGCTGGCGCAGATCGACGATCTGCTGCGGCGTGAACATCGCTTCATTGCCGATGCTGCCCACGAAATGCGTACGCCTCTGGCCGTACTGCGGCTGCACGCGCAGAACGCGCTGGCCGCCAGCAATGATGCCGAGCGCCAGAAAGCCCTGGGCTTTCTTGTGGGCGGGGTCGATCGGCTGACACGGGTGGTCAACCAGTTGCTGACATTGGCCCGCGTCGAGCCAAGACTGGGGCAGCGAGCCAGCACCCGGGTCGACCTGGCCGAGGTCGTCACCGAAACCCTGGCTGAACTGACCCCATGGATACTGGACCGTGGCCTGGAACCCTCGCTGGACATCGACGAAGGGGACCACCACCTGCAGATCGACGCCGGCGCGCTGGGCATTGCGCTACAGAACCTGGTGTCCAACGCGGTAGAACATTCACCGCCTGGGGGGCGGATAGCCGTGTCACTGAAGCGCCTGGACAGCAGCGTCGAACTGGTCGTCGAGGATGAAGGGACGGGTATCGATGAGGAGAGCCTTTCTCGTGTATTCGAGCGCTTTTATAGCCGCAATAGCCCAAATGGTGCTGGCCTTGGGCTCTCCATCGTCGCGACGATCATCGACCGCATGGGGGGGCAGATACGTCTTGAAAACAGAGCCGCTGGCGGGCTGGCCGCTAGCTTGTCGTTTCCACTGTCCTGAATCACCTTTGCTTCAGATTGATCGCTGATTGACCCGCTCAGATAGCTGCTCGGCGCTTTCCTTGCGCTCCGAATAGCGATCCACCAGGAATGCCTGGCGGTCGCGTAGCAGGACGGTGAACTTCACCAGCTCCTCCATGACATCAACCACGCGATCGTAGTAGGGCGATGGCTTCATCCGCCCGGCATCGTCGAACTCCAGATAAGCCTTGGGCACCGAAGACTGGTTCGGGATGGTGAACATCCGCATCCAGCGGCCCAGCACGCGCAACTGGTTGACCACGTTGAACGACTGCGAGCCGCCGCACACCTGCATCACGGCCAGGGTCTTGCCTTGGGTGGGGCGCAGCGCACCCAGCGCCAAGGGAATCCAGTCAATCTGTGCCTTGAACACCGCCGACATCGCCCCATGGCGCTCCGGCGAGCACCACACCTGGCCTTCTGACCACTGCACCAGGTCACGCAGCTCCTGCACTTTGGGATGCTCCACGGGTACATCGTCAGGCAGCGGCAGGCCCGACGGGTCGAAGGTGCGGGTTTCAGCACCGAAGTGCTCCAGTAGGCGTGCGGCTTCTTCTACCAGCAAGCGACTGAAGGAGCGTTCTCGGGTAGACCCGTATAGCAGCAGGATGCGTGGTTTGTGTTCGCAGGCTCGGGTTGCCGAAGGCGGCAGGTCGAACAGCGTGAGGTCGAGGTTAGGCAGTTGCTCGGACATGTTTTTTCCTGTTCAAAGCGAGCCGATGCGATCCAGCGCGTGCTTGAGCTGCGCGCGGTCGAGTTGATCGAACGGCAGTGCGAAGAAGGCTTGGCAGCGAGATTCGATGCGGGCCAGTGTGGCCCGGAAAGCCGCATCGACCGTAGCTTCGTCACCCACGACATCGGACGGGTCTTCCAGCCCCCAATGTGACTTCAGCGCAGGGCCGAAATACACCGGGCAGGCTTCGCCTGCGGCCTTGTCGCAGACGGTGATGACGATGTCTGGCGGGTTGCCCTCGAACGCATCGTTGCCTTTGCTGCTCAGGCCCTCGGTCGAGATATTGGCCTGCTGCAACGTGCTCAGGCTGCGTGGCAACACCTGGCCCTTGGGGAAGCTGCCAGAGCTGACTGCCTCGAAACCGGGCGGTGCCAGGTGGTTGAACATTGCTTCGGAAAGGATGCTGCGGCAGCTGTTGGCCGTGCACATGAACAGGACTCGCATGGAGGGCTCCTCCGCTGGGGGGCGAACGTCAGAGGCTCAGGCGCAGTGCCAGAGCAGAAAGGGTGATCAGCAAAACCGGTACCGTGAGCAGCAGGCCGACCTTGAAGTAGTAACCCCAGGTGATGCGCATGCCTTTACGCGCCAGCACATGCAGCCAAAGCAGCGTGGCGAGGCTGCCGATCGGGGTGATCTTCGGGCCGAGGTCGCAGCCGATGACGTTGGCGTAGATCATCGCCTCACGTACCAGGCCCTCTGCGCCGCTGGCCTGGATCGACAATGCGCCGATCAGCACGCTGGGCATGTTGTTCATGACTGAGGACAGCAGCGCGGAGATCAACCCGGTGCCAATGGCCGCGCTCCACAGTCCGTGCCCGGCAAGCCAGTCCAGCAGCTGGGTGAGCATGTCGGTAAGGCCGGCGTTCTTCAGGCCGTACACCACCAGATACATGCCCAGAGAAAAGATCACCACCTGCCACGGCGCTTCCCGCAACACGCGACGGGTTGAGATGCGGTGACCGCGAGCGGCCACGGCAAAGAGGATTACGGCACAGACGGCGGCCACCGCACTGATCGGGATACCCAGAGGTTCCAGTGCGAACAGGCCTGCAAGCAACACCAGCAGCACCCACCAACCGACTTTGAAGGTGGCGTGGTCGTGAATTGCCTCGCTCGGCGCCTTCAGCGCATCGAGCGCGTACTGCTTGGGGATATCACGACGGAAGAACAGAAATAGCACCAGCAGGGTAGCCGCCACGCTGGCGATATTCACCGGCACCATCACCGATGCGTATTCGGCGAAGCCCAGGCCGAAGTAGTCGGCCGAAACGATGTTGACCAGGTTGGAGACCACCAGCGGCAGGCTTGCCGTGTCGGCAATGAAGCCTGCTGCCATGACAAAGGCCAGTGTCGCTGCAGGCGAAAAGCGCAGCGCGAGCAGCATCGACATGACGATGGGGGTGAGGATCAGCGCCGCACCGTCGTTGGCGAACAGCGCCGATACAGCGGCACCGAGCAGTACACAGAAGGCGAACAGGCGGTAGCCGCCGCCGTTTGCCCAGCGCGCTACATGCAATGCGGCCCATTCGAAGAAACCCGCCTCATCCAGCAGCAAGCTGATGATGATGACCGCGATGAACGTGGCGGTGGCGTTCCAGACAATGGCCCATACGGCAGGGATGTCATGCAGGGAAACTACACCTGCAGCCAGGGCGATGAGGGCGCCTAGCGCGGCGCTCCAGCCGACCCCGAGCCCCTTGGGCTGCCAGATGACCAATATGAGGGTGAATACGAAGACAGCAATGGCGGGCAGCATGAATATCTCGCTTGGTGATGATCAGCAGCAGGCCGAATCACGAACGGGGCGGCCGTCCATGTTCTTCAGCCGAAGGGCGTTGTCTGCCAGCCATTGCGAATTGGCTTGCAAGGTGACCTGCAGCATCTCGTGAACCCAGGAAGGCAGCTCCGGATTCAAGCGGTAATACACCCACTGGCCCTGACGGCGGTCCAGCAGCATGCCATTGCTGCGCAGTTGTGCCAGATGGCGACTGATCTTGGGCTGGCTGTCGTCCAGCGCGCACATCAGTTCGCAGACGCACAGTTCGCCCAGGCTGGCGATAAGCAGGGTGGCGCGAGCGCGGGTTTCGTCAGAGAGGCTCTTGAAGACATCGGGCGGAGTGATCATGGGGGTGCCTGCACATATGGAAAACCGAATATACGTATTACCATATGTGCAGGCAAGCATTCTTGGGCGTGGGCGCATGCAGCCCAGCATGGCCATGGCCCCTCCGGTCGACAAAAAGCAGGGTTCTGGCAGGCTTCAGGCCCTGATGGCAATGCAGGGTGTATAGTGCCTGCTCGGGTGACTGTCGTTCAGTGGCTCATAACCGAGAGGCCAACATGTCTCAGACGTACCCTAGCGCGGCCCAAAAAGCCCATGTGCGCATCTGCGAGCAGGTCGAGGCCTTCCTTCAGCATGGCGGCCGCATTCAGCAGGTAGCGATCGGTGTCACCGGTTACTCTGAAGGTGTCTCCAGAGCGCAGTGGAAAAAAGGGCGCACTGTAAAGCCTTGAGGATGCCGGCAGCCGCCGTGAAACGTTCCTTTCAGGTGATGGTTCACGGCTTGTGCATTCGCGAGGCGGAGTCCGGGGTGGTCATGAAAGCTGAGCCTTGCCTCGGAACCGGAACGCGATCAGAAACCTTCCAGAACAATCTTGCCGCGTGCTTTCCCGCTCTCGATCAAGACGTGAGCGCGTTTGAGGTGCTCGGCGTTGATGGTGCCGTAGTGCTCACCGAGGGTAGTCTTGAGCACGCCATCATCGACCAGCTGTGAAATGCGATCGAGTAGTTGATGCTGCTTGATCATGTCCTCGGTCTGGTACAGCGAACGCGTGAACATGAGCTCCCAGTGCAGGGAAAGGGATTTGCGCTTGAGCGGCATGACATCCAGTTGTGCCGGGTCGTCGATCAACGCGAGCTTGCCTTGTGGACGTAGCACTTCGACCAGTTGGGGGAGGTAGGTGTCGGTATGGGTCAGGCTGATCACATGATCGACCGGGTTCAACTTGAGCGCTTCCAGTTGATGGGGGATCGGTTTGGTGTGATCGATGACATGATGTGCCCCCAGTTCCTTGACCCAGGCCTGGGTTTCAGGCCTTGAAGCGGTGCCGATAACAACCAGCTGCGTGAGTTTGCTGGCGAGCTGGACCAGGATCGAGCCCACCCCGCCGGCGGCTCCGATCACCAGAAGGCTTTGGCCCTGGCCCCCGTTTTCTTCAACACCCAGGCGGTCGAACAGCAGCTCCCATGCGGTGATGGAGGTGAGGGGCAGGGCTGCGGCACTGGCATTGTCCAGGCTGCGGGGCTTGTGTCCGACGATACGCTCGTCCACCACATGGCGCTCACTGTAGCTGCCAGCACGGTCGATGGCACCGGCGTAGAAAACCTCATCGCCAGGTTGGAACAGCGTGACCTCTGGCCCAACCTCGCGAACAACGCCAACCGCATCCCAGCCGAGAACCTGTGGTTGCTCACCGCCGCGGCTCGCGCGGATTTTCGTGTCGACCGGGTTGACAGCAATGGCCTTTACCTCGACCAGCAGATCCCGGGCTCCCGTCTTGGGTTCGGGCAACTGCGCGTCATACAACGACTGCGGGTCCTGGATCGGCAAACCGGGTTGGGTGTAAACGACAGCCTTCATTGGCGCAACCTCTTGGGTAGGGGAAAAGTGAGCTCAGGCTAGTCGTTTCGATTAAGGCGATAAACTGGCCAAATAGCGCAAGACTTTCTCTCCTTCAGTGAAAATGGTGTGAGGCGCTCGTTACCAAGCTTAAGCGCCTCACGCGCAACCGTCAGCTGGCGCTGTACCGCGGTGCAAGCTGGTTGCTGGACAATTGGCCGAACAAGGCCTGGCGGGCAGCTTCGTATTGGTCGAAGGCTTGCAGATCTTGCATTGACGGCAAGGAGATCAGCACCCCGTTGTCGAAGTCCTGCAGCGCACCGTCCACCAAGTCCTGGGCCGACATCACGATGCCGGGGTCGAGGTTTTCGACCGGTAAGCCGCCGATTTGCCAGAAGTCAGTGGCGGTGGCCCCGGGCAGTACCGCCTGCACCTGCACCCCCTTGCCTGCCAGCTCCTTGTTCAAGGACTGGGTGAACGCAGTGACGTACGCCTTGCTGCCGCCGTAGACGCCGTTGAGCAGTTCTGGCGCCAGGCTGACGATGGACGAGATATTGATGATCGCCCCCCGCTCACGCGCCACAAAGCCAGGTACAGCCGCATAGGTCAGGCGGGTGAGGGCGGTCACGTTCAGGCTGATCATTTCGGCCATGCGCTCGACATCGCTTTCCAGCAGGCTGGTATGGGTGCCGATGCCGGCGTTGTTCACCAGCATGCTGATGCTGGCATCTTCGCGCAGTTTGCGTTCTACCTTGGCAAGGTCATCTGTATTGGCCAGGTCGGCCGGGAACACTTCCACGTTCTGCCGGGTTTCGGTGGTGAGCCGGCCCGCCAATGCGTTGAGGCGTTCCCGGTTGCGGGCCACCAGTACCAAGTCATAACCGCGGCGTGCCAACTGCTCTGCGTAGAGCGAACCGATGCCGGTGGAAGCGCCGGTGACAAGCGCGGTGCCTTTGAATGCCTGTGCCATGGTGATACTCCGTTGCTTTGAGTGGGTGGAGCCATGATGCAGAAGACGGTTATTGTCTTAAAGGACGTATATGGTAGTGTTTCAGGACATTGCTCAGTGGGGTTCAACCATGCACCGGGTCGGCTATTTGTTAACCGAAGGCTTTCAAATCATGTCCCTGGCAACGCAAACCGTGTTCGAGTTTGCCAACCTTGTCGCCGGCAAAGCGGTTTACAGGCTCGAGAACTTTTCTGTCGGTGGCGGCACGGTGCGCTCCTCGTTGGGGATGTCTGTCGAGACGCTACCTTTGGCCGCCCCTGGCCTGGCCGACACCTGGATGGTGACGGGTACGCTGACGCCGTTGACGTCGCCCGGTGAAGAGGTGCTGGACAGCGTGCGGGGCTTCGTCGACGCTGCGCGGCGCACTGCGGGCCTTTGCACCGGCTGTTTCGTACTGGCGCAGGCCGGGGTGCTGGATGGGCGGCGTGCTACAACCCACTGGGCCTACGCGAACAAGTTGCGTGAGTTACATCCGAAGATCGACGTCGAGGAAGACCGGATCTTCATCGTCGATGGGTCGATATGGACGTCCGCCGGGATGACCGCCGCCCTGGACATGGCCCTGGGCATGGTGGAAAAGGATCTGGGCAACGAGATAGCCAGGTCGGTGGCGCACAAGATGGTCATGCATCAACGCCGTTCTGGTGGGCAGTCCCAACATTCCGAACTGTTGTCGCTGTCGCCCAGGACTGACCGTATCCAGAGCGCGCTGGATTACGCGCGCGGCCACCTCAGCCGCCCATTGAGCGTGGAAGAACTGGCCCAGGTGGCGCACCTGAGCCCGCGGCAGTTCACCCGTGTATTCACTGCCGAGACCGGGCAATCACCCGCCAAGGCCATCGAGGGCCTGCGGCTCGAGGCTGCCCGGCTGATGATCGAGCAGAGCCGGCACAGCCTGGAGGTGGTGGCCAAGGAAACCGGGTTCAGGGACCGCCGGCACATGCGCGAGGTGTTCATCCGTGGGTTTGGCGTCCCTCCTCAGGCGGTGCGAAGGGATGCTCGGCAAGTGTGACCTGCGCTTTCGTTGAAGCGCTTTTATTCTTGCGCCATCCCCTCAGGTTCATGACGCACAACACAAGCTGCAGCACAATCAAAGCCCAGGCCTGGGCATGCCACCCCCAGACTGACCACAGTATGTTGCTGGCGATAAAACAGCAGAAGCCCACCATGCGCCGTCCTGGGCGGTGCGACCCGATGCACCAGGCTGCCACCACCGTGACCAGCATGGCCGGCCACTCCAGCAAGTCGATCCAGCTCTCCATCGAAGCGAGTCCCCAACATTAACCCATGGCACCAGGGCGGGTCGATCGTGCCCGACCTGGCCTGGCGCCTTTGATTCACGCGGCCCGTTGCTCACCCTTCAGCAGTTTTTTCTGGGCTTGCATGGCGAGCCCCAGCTCTTCCAGTTGGTCTTTTCCGAGCAGTTTTTTCGCGGTGGGGAAGAGCTCTTCTTCCTCTTCCTCGATGTGGCACCGAGGCCCGCGTCAGCAGGCCCCGGCAGCACTTTCACAGAATAGGTTTGCCCCCTGTCACGGCGTAGCGCGAACCCGAGATGTAGCTGGCTTCATCGGACCCCAGCAAGACATAGATTGGCGCCACCTCCACAGGTTGACCCGGCCGCCCCATCGGGTAACCGGAACCGAAATTTCTCACCGCCTCATCAGGCATGGTGGCCGGTATCAGCGGTGTCCAGATCGGGCCGGGCGCGACGCTATTGACGCGAATGCCCTGCTTGCCCAGCAATTGCGCAAGGCCTGCAGTGAAATTGGCAATGGCCCCTTTGGTGGCCGCATAGGCCAACAAGCTGGGTGACGGGTCGTCAGAGTTGACCGAGCTGGTGTTGATGATCGAACCGCCCTTTGGCATCGAGGGCAAAGCGCGTTGGCAGATGCGGAAAATGGCGGTGATGTTGGTATCGAAGGTCTTTACCCATTCATCGTCGTCAATGTCGTCCAGGCTTTCATGGGCCATCTGGAACGCGGCGTTGTTGACCAGGATATCGATGCGACCAAACTGCGCCACGGTCTTGTCGACGATGTCATGGCAATGCTGTTTCTGTGCCAGGTCGCCGGGCAGCAGCAGGCACTGGCGGCCAGCCGCTTTGACCCAGCGCGCGGTTTCATGCGCATCTTCGTGTTCATTCAGATAGGCAATGGCTACGTCAGCGCCTTCCCGGGCATAGGCAATCGCTACCGCACGGCCGATGCCGCTGTCAGCACCGGTTATCAAGGCGATCTTGCCTTCGAGGCGATTGTTGCCGGTGTAGCTCTGCTCGCCACAGTCCGGATACGGCTCCATCCTGCGCTGGGAACCTGGAACGCTTTGCGGTTGGGAGGCGAATGGAGGGGTAGGGTAGTCGCTCATGCTGGAAGCTCCTGCAGGTTGAAACGCTCATTTCCGTTCGAAAGGCGCGCCAAGGCAGTGTTGAAGTGGATCTTCGTGCTGAGCGACGAGCGGTTGATGCACCCACTTCCAATGAATTTTTACCAACCGCCTGGCTCTACCGCTGACGGGGCTTGCTGGCATGGGTGAGGCCCACGTTATCAAGGAGCCTGCAGTGCCTCGAATCATCACGCCTTCCACGCCGGAGCATGAGATCGACCAGACGAGCGAGAGGATGTTCGGTACGCCCAAAGAGCGACTGGATTTCTATCGACGCGAAATTCAGTATGAGACCACCATCCTGGCCAACCGCACTGACGCTTATCTTGCTGCCCAGTCGTTCCTGGTGATTGCCTATGTGTCATCGATGGGCAACCTGAACCCAGGCTGGGGCGAGATGTTCACCTTGATGGTGCCGGCTTTTCTCGCACTGCTCGGCGTGCTCAGTACACTGAATGCCTGGCCTGGCATCCGCGCGGCCTTCCGGATTATCGAGCACTGGCAGATGAAGCAGAGCCACCTGCTGCGCAGCGAGCCGATGATGGGCCTGGCCTATGACGAGTCGCCGCTGTTCTGCGAGGCCGAAACCTCTCAGGCAGGGCACCGTAAATCGCTGCTGTTTTCCTTGCGCACGCCCTGGATTTTCCTGTGCTTCTGGGTTTTGCTGGGCAGCTATTCGGTTTTCATCCAGCTGGCGTGACCAGCGCGTGCTGGTCGGTGCCATGGGCGGCCAGCACGCGCTGAAGAGCATCAGGCTTAGCCTGCCAATGCCTTGATCAACTGCTCATTGAAAGCGGGGATGTCATCCGGCTGGCGGCTGGTGATGAGGTTGCCATCGACCACCACTGGTTCATCCACCCACGTACCGCCAGCGTTGCGAATGTCATCTTGCAAGGTCTTGTAGCTGGTCATCCGCTTACCGTTGGCCAGCCCGCTCGATATCAGCAGCCACGCGCCGTGACAGATGACCGCCAGCGGCTTGCCGGCCGCATCATGGCTTTTTAGCAGCTTCTGCGCGCCGGGCATCAAGCGAATCGTGTCCGAGTTCTGTACACCGCCAGGCAGCACCAGGGCATCGTAGAGGTCAAGCTGTGCACTGTCGAAAGTCGCATCCACGCTGAACCCGTCGGCGGGTTCGTCATGGTTCCAGCCACGTACCGTGCCTTCTTTCTCGCTCAGGATATCGACCACTGCGCCGCTGTTTTCCAACGCTTCACGCGGGCCGGTCAGTTCCACCTGTTCAAAACCATCGGTGACCAGAAAGGCCACGCGCTTGCCGTTCAGTTGTGCACTCATCATTCTCTCCTCGTGCTGATAGGCCTTTCATAAGGGCCTGCAAACAGCGAGCAAAGTTCCTGCTCGATGCTTGGCGGTATGGGGAGAACCTGCTAACGGTTGCGCATGGTATCCAATGCAGGCGACCAGACCGTATGACCGCAACGTGAACACGCCAGGGTGTCGTGAGGCTCATGGTAGGCCGGAAAACCACAGCTCACACAGCAATGCAACCCGGCGCCAGGCGGTGATCTGTACTCTGGGCGATGCTCGAACGGCAGCACTGAGAGGCCGGGGCGTGTGTCTTGCTGGTCGTAGAAATACAAGCTGAGGTCGCCATCGGTTTCCAGAAGGCCCAGCCGAACCTGGCCCAGATGCTCGACACCTTGTTGGCGTAGTTCCATGAACAGCTCATTCGGTGAAATGTTCAGGTGACGCAGCGAATGGATTTCGTACATGCCATCTTTCACTACCGTGACTGGCAGCCCGTCGATCCAGGCCTCGCAGGTTCTGTTTCGCCTCATGAGGTAGACCGTTCCTCGGTAAAGCATGAACAGTGTGAGGAAAACCACGGCCACCGGAAGCAGCGGTACATCTTCGTAAAAGGTCACATCGCCGGCCGCTGAGCCCAGGGTGAGAATGACCACGAGCTCGAACCGGGACAGCTGTCTGATACCGCGACGGCCACTGAACTTCAGAAAAAAGAACACGGCCAGGAAGGCCGCTGAAACACGCACGGCAACTTCCAGCAGAAAGGTAAAAGGAAAGTCGCCTATCAGCATCCGTTGCAGATCAAACGAAACCATTCGTTCCACCCTTCCTTCTGCCGGTTTCAGATAAAGGGTTGACCGTTCTCGCGCATGCCTGGTTCATCAACTTGGCCGGGCGCTCTCCGTGCACGTCACCAAGGAATCGGCGTGCCATCCCACGCCCAGAACGTTCCGCTCTGCGCCGGGCCGTGACGGCTCACAAGCGCCAGGATGCAGGTGGCGGCAAACGCGGGCGAGAACAGCTTGTCCGGCGCCACGTTGCCCTGAAAGGGTCGGGAAAGCTGGGTGTCGGTGGTGCCGGGATGCAATGCAAGTACCGTTGAAGCGGGGTTCAGTCGCTTCAGCTCGATGCTTGCAGTGCGCAGAAGCTGGTTGAGCGCGGCTTTGCTGGCACGGTAGCTGTACCAGCCACCCAGGTGATTGTCGCCTATCGACCCGACTCGCGCAGACAGGGCGACGAAGGCCATCGGTTGCCGACGCAGCAGCGGCAGCAAGTGCTTGAGCAGCAGAACAGGGGCGAAACAGTTGGTTGTGAAACTACTCAGCAACCCCGCCATATCAAGCTGGGTCAGCGCTTTTTCAGCCCGTGCCGGGCCTTCTTGCAGCACGCCAAGCGTGCTGAAGACCAGGTTCAGCTGGTCGCAGCAGGCGCCCACCTGCGCAGCCAGTGTTTGCAGTGCCTGCTCGGACCGGGCGTCGCAGTCGAGGCGAACCAACCGTCGCCCGTGTTCCTTGAACAAGGTATCCAGCGCAGGGCTGGTGGTGGCTCGTCGCGAAACGGCGAACACCAGCCCGATGTCATCGCGCGCCAGCAGCTGCGTGCACAATGCCAGGCCAATCCCTTCACTGGCCCCGCAGACCAGCACGTTGGCGGGTGTGTGAAGGTCGTTGATCAGGCTCATCGGCGTGTCCTCTTGGCTGGGCGCTGGCGCCTCGTCCTGTGATGCCTGCCAACGTTCTTGCACCTGGCAGGGGTGAGCTCACAGCAGGATATAGTCACTGTACTGCCGTAAGCCGGCATGGGGCCCTTCGATCAAGTGCACGTAACGGTCGTTCACCCAGTCGATCGGCAGGCAATCGTCGACGTCCAGTACCGCGTCGGTATGCGGCTTGAGCCAGTCTGCCTGCAGGCGCTGTTTGCCCAGTTGCCTGGCCTCGGCCTTGTCCTTCGCCACCACCAGCAGGTAGCGGTGTGCCTCGCCAAACACCCCGGGCTCGTAGCCGCCCAGGTTGATGAAGAACAACCTGGGATCGTGTGGGCCAGGCGCTACCTGGCTGAACGCGACGCGGTAGCGGTCAATACCGTCGACTTCCATCCACGCGTCGATGTGCAGGCCCGTTCGGCTCCCGAACCAGGCTTGGCGCAGATATGGGTAGGCCTGTTCAAGTGAGTCCGCCTGCGCGAACACCACGTCGTGGACCTCGATATTCGCCCGTGGGTGGCGTCCACCGAGCATGACGACGTACAGCATGAGCAATTCCTTCTATCTCGACTTTCATGGGTGTTCGATAACGGGGCGCGAGGCTTGCAGAAATGTGCATGCTCGGCATTGAAATCTGTACATGCCCCAGCAAATATGTGTACAAGAGTCTACTATTGTATAATATTTCCCGAAGTCCTCGAGGTCAGAATGGCGCACCCCGCACGTTGGACCTGTTTGTGCCTGCTGCTAGCCGCCATGTCGTCGGCGGCAGACTGGCGAGCGGAGCTGCCTGCGGCGCAACGGCTGGGCGCCGGTGATTTCACCTGGTTCGGCCTGCGGCTGTATACCGCCCGGTTATGGGCAGTTGGCCCGGTTCAGGGCTGGAACCAGCCGTTCGCCCTTGAGCTGCTCTATCACCGGTCATTGTCCAGGGACACGCTGGTCAAGGCCAGCCTCAAGGAAATGCAACGCCTGGATGGCGGCAGCATGACGGCGCAGCAGCGCGCGGCATGGACCAGGGCGATAGAGCAGGCATTCGTGGACGTGAGCCCTGGTATGCGCATCACGGGCCTGTACCTGCCGGGGCAGGGTTGCCGCTTTTACGTCGACGGCAAACTGAGCCACGCGATCGACGATCCGGTGTTCGCCCGGGCCTTCTTCGCCATCTGGCTCGACCCCCGGGCCAGAGACCCCCAATTGCGTCAGCGGCTGCTTGGGCTGGCTGGCGATGACCGAGGAGCCTGAACATGTACAAAGCGCTGTTGCTGGCTGCCTGCCTGCTTCTGGGCAGTTGTGGCAATGTCGGTATTGAGCACTATGCCCAGGAGCAGCCGAAGCTGGACCTGGCGGCGTTCTTCTCGCGCCCGGTTCAGGCGTGGGGGATGTTCCAGAAGCGTTCCGGTGAGGTGGTCAAGCGATTCCATGTGCGCATCGACAGCCGACGCGAAGGTGAACGACTGATCCTCGACGAGCATTTCCTCTATAGCGATGGCACACGCCAGCAGCGTACCTGGACGCTGGTGCCGGACGGCCCCGGGCGCTGGCGGGGAACAGCGGGGGACGTGATCGGCGAGGCGCGTGGGGAAGTGGCGGGCAACGCGCTGCGATGGCGTTACCAACTGGATCTGCCAGTCGACGGGCGGCACTGGCAGGTAGACCTGGACGACTGGATGTACCTCATGGATGACGACACCCTGATCAACCGCTCGAGCATGAGCAAACTGGGCGTGGAGATTGGCCAGATCACCTTGTTCTTCCGCCGCCTGCCAGAGGGCACACCATGAACCTGAACGCGCTGACCCAGCTGGTTTCGACCGGCGAAGCCAAGGAACTTGAACTGCTGTCGCTGGAGGGGGGCTTCTACCTCCTGCGTGCCCTGACCGACGCCGGCCCCGTGACATTGAGCGATGCCCAGGGGCAGCCCGTGCGCGTGCGCTCCACGACCGAACTGCGGCAGTTGCTGGCCGACCTGCCGCCGGTGCCGTGCATGCTGGTGCAGCAGGTGGTGCACGATGAGATGTGCGGGCAACGTGACGGTCCCATCGCGCCGCTGCGCGTACCGGTAACGCTCACCAGCCAGTGGTAGTCCGGACGATGCGCCTGGGCCTGGTGCTGGGTGACCAACTGTCGTTCGACCTGGCAAGTCTGGCGTCCCTGGACCCTGCTCGCGATGCGGTCCTGATGGCGGAAGTGGAGGGGGAGGCCCGATACATACCGCATCATCCGCTGAAGATCGTTCTCATCTTCAGCGCCATGCGCCATTTTGCCCAGGCCCTGCGTGAACGGGGATGGCAGGTGTACTATGTCAAGCTGGACGCCGAGGGTAACAGCGGCAGCATCGTGGGTGAGTTGCGTCGATGGCAACAAACCTTGGGCGCCACCCACATCCACCTGACCGAGTGCGGGGAGTGGCGCCTGGAGCAGGCCTTGCGTGATGCTGCGCTGCCGCTTGTGTGGTTTCGCGACACGCGTTTTCTGTGCTCCCGTGAAGCCTTCGGGCGCTGGGCTACAGAACGTCGCCAGCTGCGTATGGAGCACTTCTACCGTGGCATGCGCAAGCGAACCGGCCTGCTCATGGAGCCTGACGGCAGCCCGGCAGGCGGGGCCTGGAATTTCGATGGCGACAATCGCAAGCCATTGCCACGGCAGCTGCGTGGCCCGTTCGCTGCGCATTTCGCGCCAGACGACATCACGGCAGCGGTGGTGGCCTTGGTGCGCCAGCGCTTCAGCGATCACTACGGGGGCGTCGACGGTTTCGACTACCCCGTGACCCACGCCGAGGCACAACAGCTCTGGCAGCATTTCCTGGATTTCGGCCTGGCGGCTTTTGGGGACTACCAAGACGCGATGGCCGAAGGTGAGCCGTACCTGTTTCATGCGCGCATCAGTGCGGCGCTCAACATCGGCCTTCTGGATGTGCGTCGTCTGTGCGACGACGTCGACAAGGCCTGGCGCGAGGGGCGTGTGCCGCTCAATGCCGCCGAAGGCTTCATTCGCCAGCTGATCGGCTGGCGTGAGTATGTGCGCGGCATCTATTGGCAGCGCATGCCGGCGTATGCCGGGCTCAATCACCTGAACAACGACCGGGCGCTGCCAGCGTTCTACTGGACCGGGCGCACCCGCATGCGCTGCATGGCGCAAGCCATCGGGCAGACCCTGCGGTTGGGCTACGCTCACCATATTCAGCGGTTGATGGTTACCGGCAACTTCGCCTTGCTGGCCGGTATCGTGCCAACCGAGATTTGTGAGTGGTACCTGGCGGTCTACATGGATGCCTTCGAGTGGGTCGAACTGCCCAACACGCTTGGCATGGTGATGCACGCCGACGGCGGCTACCTGGGGTCCAAGCCGTACTGCGCCAGTGGTCGTTATATCCAGCGCATGTCCGACCATTGCAAGGCTTGCAGTTACAGGGTCGACCAGGTGACCGAAGAGGAGGCCTGCCCGTTCAATGCCTTGTATTGGCATTTTCTCATTCGCCATCGCCCCCAGCTCTCGGCTAACCCGCGCCTGGCTCTGGTCTATCGCAGCCTCGATGGCATGCCCGCTGGCCGTCGCGATGCCGTGTGGCAACGTGGCCAGTCATTGCTGGCGCGGCTCGATGCGGGGCAGGCGTTATGAAAAAGAGCCTTCTGCCCAGCAAGGTTTGCGTGGTGTGTGGCCGGCCGTTCACCTGGCGCAAGCGCTGGGCACGCTGTTGGGAGCAGGTGCGCTACTGCTCCGAGCGATGTCGCCGGTCAGCGCCGCGCCGCGATGCGCGCCAGCAGGGGCAGGGCCAAAGCCCATATCGGCATCAGTAGCAGGCCGGTTTCCAGCGCGCCCAATGGCAAGGCGACATCTGCCAGCCTGGCGCCACCTACATAGGCCAGGGGGCCGCCAAGCGCCCCCAGCAGTGCGCCGATTCGCCAGTGCCTGCCGGCCCATGCCAGGCTGTGACGCATCCCGCTGGCCAGCACCAACCACAGCAGCGCTAGCCACAACGGCAGGGGCCAGGCGTCGAAACCGAACACGCCCAGTGCTCCCAGCACGCTGTCGAGCACGCACCCGGCAAAGGTGACGCGCAACAGCGCCTTGACCTCGGCGTTGACGTCCGGGCACAGGCGCAGGTGCACGGCCACGCCAGGAATCACCAGCAGCAACAACAAGGGCCGTTCGGCGCCCAGCACGCAGACCCACCAGCCGGCTTGCAGCCAGAGGGCATTGGCGATCAGCCAGCGGCTGGGCATCAGGCACCGCCAGGCAAGGGCGCGCGGCGTGCTTGGGGGGCTGCCCAGAGCAGGTGCGCTACGCCGATGGTACGTTCCTCGAAACCGCCCTGGCAGTAGCACAGGTAAAACTCCCACAGGCGCTGGAACATGTCGTCGTAGCCAAGGTCCGACAGCGCAGTGCGTGCCTGACGCAGGTTTTCGCGCCAGTGTCGCAGGGTGTGGGCATAGTCCAGGCCGAAATCCTCCATGTGCACAAGGTTCAACCCAGTGTGCCGGCTGGCGGTGTCGAGCAACACGCTCAGCGAAGGCAGGGCGCCACCGGGGAAGATGTAGCGCTGGATAAAGTCGACCGAGCGCTGCGCCTGGGCATAGCGCTGGTCGCGGATGGTGATCGCCTGCAATAGCATCAGGCCTTCAGGCTTGAGCAGCGAAGCACACTGGCGGAAATACACCGGCAGGTAGCGATGGCCGACCGCTTCGATCATCTCGATCGAAACCAATTTGTCGAACGTGCCTTGAAGGTCGCGGTAGTCTTCGCGGAGCACTTGCACGCGTTGCCCCAGCCCCAAGGCCTTGACGCGCTCCAGGGTATGGCTGTACTGCGCCTCGGAGAGCGTTGTGGTGGTGACCCTGCAGCCGTAACGGGTGGCTGCGTGGATAGCGAGGCTGCCCCAGCCGCTGCCAATTTCCAGCAGGTGATCCTCAGGGCTCAGCTCGAGTTTTTGGCAGATGCGCTCCAGCTTGTGCAACTGGGCCTGCTCCAGTGATTGGTCAGGGTGTTCGAACTGCGCAGCCGAATACATCATGGTGGGGTCCAGCAGCCGCTCGAACAGGGCATTGCCCAGGTCGTAGTGGGCCAGAATATTGCGCCGGGCACCGCGCTTGTCGTTGCGGTTGAGCCGGTGCAGCAGGCGCAGGGCAGGGCGGCCCAAGCGGGCCAGGCCGCCCTCGAGCGCGTCGAGCACTTCGAGGTTGGCGACGAACAGGCGGGTCACCCGCGCCAGGTCGGGGCTGCGCCAATAGCCGTGGATGTAGGCTTCGCCCGCGCCGATCGAGCCATTGCCGGCGATCAGGCTCCAGGTGGCGTCATCGAGGATTTCCACCTCCGCCTGCAAGGGGCTTTCGGCATCACCGAAACTCCATTGCTGCCCGTGGCTGAGCAGGCGCAGGTGGCCGTGACGCAGCTTGCCCAACTGGGCGAGCACGGCGCTTCGTGCCAGCCCGCCGAGCAGGGGCGCAAGGCCTGCGAACTTGCTAACGCTCAGGGTGGGATTCGACATCATCAAGGTCCTCGCAAGGTTGGCCGAGCGCCAGGTCACCCTGGCAGGCGGTGTGGTCATGCACGGGCGTGCGTTTGAGCAACAGGCGGAGCGCTTGCCAGTAGATGGCCGAGACAGTGCGCAGGCTCATCCATGGGAAGTTCAGGACATAACGACGCAGCGCTGCTCCATCCAGTGGCGTGCGGCGCAGGGCGAGGTCGGCCTCGAACACCTTTGTGCCGCCTTGCCAGTTCTGCATGTGAATGCGCACATGGTGCGCGTCCAGGAAAAAGCGCAGGCGATAGTCCATGTCCAGCGGCATGAACGGCGACACATGGAAGGCCTTGCCGACGCTGAAGGGCCTGGCAAGGTCGTCTTGCACCGGTAGCACGTAGTGAAAGCGTTCACGCCAGGGCGTGTTGCGCACTTCCATCAGGATCGCGGTCAGGCGCCCATCGCGGTCATGGCAGAAATAGAAACTCACCGGGTTGAACGACAGCCCCCAGCACCGCAGTTGCGTGAGCAGCTGTACCCGGCCTTCGGGCATATGCCCCGTCGCCTGCCCGACCAGCAAGCGTGCAGCCTGGGCCAGCGATTCGCCTTGGCGGGTCTGGGCGGGCAGGTAGTCGGTCTCGCGCCAGCACAACGGCGCCAGGCGCCAGCGCCCCAGCCAGCGTGACAGGCCCATCAGCCAGGTTTGTTCGTCCAGGTCCAGGTAGAACATGCCGATCCGGTAGCGGAAAGCGTGGGCCCGCGGCGTCAGCCGACGGTGGCTGATCCAGCCCAGGCAGAGGCTGCTGTTCACAGTTGCTCTCCGAAATGCGCGGCCACTTTCAGTGCGCTGACCACCCCGTCTTCATGAAAGCCATTGCCCCAGTAAGCGCCGCAGAAGTAACTGTGCTGTTGTCCCTGCAGTTGCTCCTGGCACGCTTGCGCGGCGGACGCGGCAACGCTGTACTGGGGATGGGCGTACTGGAAGCG
Source organism: Pseudomonas sp. zjy_15 (assembly GCF_043101865.1). Lineage (NCBI taxonomy): Bacteria > Pseudomonadati > Pseudomonadota > Gammaproteobacteria > Pseudomonadales > Pseudomonadaceae > Pseudomonas > Pseudomonas sp. zjy_15. The sequence goes on along the minus strand of NZ_JBICII010000105.1, from coordinate 85,269 downwards.
GGCGATGACCTGCGCCGGGTCTATCAGTGCGGTCTGGTTGAGGCTCACGCAGAAAGTTGTCGGTGCCTGGATACCTTGCAGAATGTTCATGTTGTAGGTCAGCGCGGCGGGAGCCTGCTCGGGGCCGCCCAGGCGGTAGTTCCAGCTGGCCCAGGCGCGCTGGCGGCGTGGCAGCAGACGGGTATCGGTGTGCAGCACCACGTCGTTGCTGGCGTAATCGATCGCGCTGAGCACGGCGCGCTCCTGGTTGCTGGGGCTTTCCAGCAGTGCCAGGGCCTGATCGCTGTGGCAGGCGAACACCACATTGTCGAAACGTTCGGTGCCGGCCGCGCTCACAAGAGTCACCCCACCTTCGTCGCGGCCGACCCGGTAAACCTTGCAGTTGAGGCGAATGTGCTCAGCGAACGGTCGGCACAGCGGCGCGACATAGCTGCGTGAGCCGCCTTTGATCACCCGCCACTGTGGGCGTTGGTTGACTGACAGCAAGCCGTGGTTGCGACAGAAGCGCACGAAGAACTCAAGCGGGAAGTGGAGCATGTCTGCGCGAGACATCGACCAGATCGCCGACCCCATCGGCACGATGTAATGATCGATGAAGCGTTGCCCATAGCGTTTCGCCTGAAGGTAGGCGCCCAGCGTGGTGCTGGCATCGATACGCTGGTTGTCCAGGTCGGCCAGTGCCTGACGGTTGAAGCGCAGAATGTCCCGGATCATCCCCCAGAACCCTGGGGACACCAGGTTGCTGCGTTGGGCGAACAGGGTGTTCAGGTCGTGGCCGTTATATTCCAGGCCCGTGATCGGGTCATGCACGGAAAAGCTCATCTCGGTCGGCTGCGAAGGAACCTTGAGCTGGTCGAGCAAGCGGATGAAGTTCGGGTACGTCCAGTCGTTGAAGACGATGAAACCGGTATCTATTGCATGGCGCTGGCCTTTCCAGACCACATCAAGGGTGTGCGTGTGGCCCCCGACCCATTGCTCGGCCTCGAAAACCGTGACTTCGTGTTTGCGTGACAGCAAATGGGCGCAGGTCAGCCCCGCGATGCCACTGCCGATGATTGCTATACGCATGGATCATCTTTCCTGTTCATGACGGGCAAGGCGTTGGCCCAGCGCCAGGCGCACGCGCGCGGGCAGCGCCCCGAGCAGGCGCAACACCCAGGTGAAAAGGCCGGGGAAGTTGATTTCCAGGGGGCGGCGGGGCAGGCGCCTGGCGATATGCCGGGCGGCACGCTGCGCAGACCACAGCTGTGGCATGGGGAAATCGTTGCGGCGGGTCAGTGGTGTGTCCACGAAGCCTGGGCTTACCAGGGTGACCGCGATGCCCTCGCGATCCAGGTCGATTCGCTGTGACTCCACCAGATAGCGCACCGCGGCCTTGGACGCGCCATAGGCGCCAGCGCGGGGCAAGGCCAACCAGGTCACCGAACTGCCCATCACCACCAGGTGTGGGCGCTGGCCGGCGCGAAGCAAGGGCAGTGCTGCCGCCAGGCAGTAGCTGACGCCCAGCAGGTTGGTGCGCATGACGCGCTCGACCAACGCCGGATCGAAATGCCCTGGCTCCAGGTACTCGCAGGTGCCGGCATTGAGAATGGCCATGTCCAGGCCTCCCCAGGCCTGCTCGATATGCGCAGCGATGCCGGCGACCTGCTCCGGGCTGTCAAGATCGCCAATGGCCAGCAATGCCTGCCCAGGAAACCGTTCGGCCAGCGGGGCAAGGCGGTCGGCGTTGCGCCCGCCCAAGGCCACCTGGTGGCCTTGCTCCAGGAGGACTTGCGCGAGCGCGGCACCGATCCCGCTGCTGGCGCCGGTCAGCCAGCAGCGGCTCATGCCAGCCTGCCTTTGAGCCAGCGGATCGCAGTGCCCATGACGGGAAGGTGCTCATAAAGCAGGGCGCCGGCGTCGAAATAGTCCTGGTGAAAATGCACACGGTCGCGCCAATGCAGGCAGCTGCAGCCTTGCAACGTGATCGGCTGGCCGCCGGCCAGGCGCGGGTGGCAAAACTGCAGTGTCCAACGCAGGTAGCCCTGCCCGGGCTTTACCTCGTCGGCGCTGGTGAAGGTGTAGCGGATATCGGTGGCGTTGGCGTACAACTGCTGGAAGTAGGCGCGCAGGGCCTGCAGTCCCTGTATCTGGTGCAGGGGGTCACGAAAGGTGACATCGTCGCTGTACAGTTTATCCAGCGTGTCGAGGCTAGCCCCATCGAGGCAGGCGAAGCGCTCGGCGAATTGCTGTAGGTACGCAGACATACTGGGCTCCAGGCAATCCTGTACAAAATTGAGTTGTTGTACAGGTATAACTGAAGCCTAAGCCTTTATCTATACAAGTCAACGGTCTTGTATAGGTTTTTTTGTCAGTGCTTGGCCTGGCCCTGCTTCCGACGCAATTCCGCCACTTCAGCCTCCAGCTCGCGAACCCTTTCCTCGGCGAATACTTGCGCTGTGACATCGCGCTGGATGCCGATGTAGTAGGTCAGCTGGTCCGCCTCGTTGTGCACCGGTGTGATGGACAGCTCATTCCAGAACAGGCTGCCGTCTTTGCGGTAGTTGCGCAGCACCTGGCAGCAGGGGCGGCCTTCGCGGATCGCCTCGCGGATAATTGCGATGCCCGGCTGGTCGTGATCCTCGCCCTGAAGGAAACGGCAGTCCTGATAGAGAATATCCTCGGCGCAGTAGCCGGTCAGGCGCTCGAAGGCCGGGTTGACGTAGATAAGGATGCTCTCGTTGCCTTCCTGCTCGGCGACAACGATGCCATCGTTGGAATGTTCGACCATCAGTTGCAGGAGTTTTGCGTTGATCATGGGGCTCACCTACAGATATTTCGTATGCGATATGCGCCAAAGGCTTCCGGTGCAGAAGCTTTTGGCGCCGTTTGTTGCATGATGAACCAAGGAGGCTCGCCGCAGAAGGTGCATCTGGGTTTAGAATGTATCACCCCCTGGATGACACCTCGTTATGACCGACGCCACCCCACCCGAATTGCTACCCATGCGCGATGTGGTCAGCCTGACCGGCATCAATCCGGTGACCTTGCGTGCCTGGGAGCGGCGTCATGGGTTGATTCGCCCGCAGCGCACCGAGGGCGGCCATCGCTTGTACACCGCCCAGGATGTGCAGCGCATACGCGACATCTTGCGCTGGACCGCCAACGGCCTGCCCATCAGCAAGGTTGGCGACAGGCTCGCCGGCCAGCCTGAGGCGCCTGTGCAGCAGCCCTCGGCCTTTGACGACTGGCGCGCCGCCGTTGCGCGCGCTTCCAGGGCATTCGATGCGCAGGCGCTGGAAGCGATCCATGGACAGCTGTTCACACTTTTGCCAAAGGCCACGGTGCTGCGGGACGTGCTGATGCCGGTTTGGCATGACCTGGCTTCAGGCACTGCGCCAGGCCAGCGTAGCCAATGGTTGTTTCTCGATACGTTCTTGCGCGCCCGGCTGCTGCTGCGCTTGCAGATGAACCAGGCCGACGCCCCACGGGTACTGCTGGCAGGCACCGAGGGCCAAGCCGAATGCCAGGTGTTGTGCGCCGGGCTGCTGTTGAGCAGTGAGCAACAACGCATCGAAGTGCTCGGCTGCGGGCAGCCCCTGGAAGAGCTCCCGCTGCTGTGTGCGGCGATGCAGCCTGCGGCACTGGTGATCGCGCTGCAGCCACCGGTGAGCCCTGCCTTGGCCAAGCGCCTGCGCTCGCTGCAGATGGAAATTGCTTGTCCGCTGGCCTTGACAGGCGAGGGGCTGGCCGGTGTGCAGGCGGCCTTGCACGGGCTGCCGGTGTGCCTGCTGGACGAGCATGGTGCTGACGTCGCGCGCGTGCTTGACGCCTTGCTCCGAGGGGCGCTGGACCTTTGATCTCTGCCCTGCGCCCTGCCAAGGTGGTGAGGTGCACAGTTCCGTAACCGCGTCTACGCTCTCTAAGCGTCATTAAACCTACGCTGAACCGATACGGCGCATTGTTCAAAGGAGCTGGCAATGACTGTGTTCGTAAAAAGCTTCAGTACGCATCGTGCGGAACATGCGAAAGGGTGGATGCTTGCACCGGTTATCCTGTTGGCTCTCCACAGTAGCGACCTGTTAGCCGGAGGCATCTTCATCTATGAGGCCGGCCAGGAAAGCAACGGCTTGGCCAATGCTGGCTCGGCGGCGCTGGCCACCGACCCCAGCGTGCTGATGAGCAACCCCGCAGGTATCGCCCTGCTGCCTGGCACGCAGATCAGCGCCAACGCGCAGGTAATCCTTGGCGACCTGCGTTACTCACGCGACAGCAACAACCAGTTCGACGGCAACGAGGGCGGCAATGCCCTGCAATACCTGCCGGGCGCCAGCCTGTTCATCAGCCACCAGCTCGATGACCGCTCGGCCATCGGGTTCGGCATGTACGGTAATTTCGGCCTGGCACTGAACTACGACGATGACTGGGCAGGGCGATACTTCAACCAGGAAGCAGCAGTGATTGGTGTGTCTTTCCAACCCACCTTTGCTTACAAGTTCACCGATGACCTCACCGTCGGCGTCGGCCCGCGCATGATGCTCGGCTATTACCGCACCGAGGTGGCCATCAATAACAGCCTGCTGGGATTGGTCGAGCGCCCCGATGGCCAACTCGAATACAAGGACACCGATTTCGGCATTGGGGTGAACCTGGGCCTGCTCTACCAACTCGCCCCTCGCACGCGAATTGGCCTGGCCTACACCAGCAAGGTGAAACTGGAGTTTGAAGACAATCCGCACGTCAGCAACATCAACAATCCCCTCATCAATGCCGCCCTGAACCGCCTGGCGGTAGACACGCTGGAACTGGAGATGAATGTACCGCAGACCGCGACATTCAGTGTGGCCCACCAGTTGGACGAGCAGTGGACATTGCTGGGCAGCCTGGGTTGGCAGGACTGGAGCGAGTTCGGTGACATCGGAGTCGAGGTGGACGCCAATGCTGCCGGGGTCAGCCGCACGGTCGATCGCAAGTACAAGGACACCTGGCACGCTTCGGTGGGCGCCCAGTACCAGTCTACCCGCCAATTGCGCTGGAGCTTTGGGGTGGGCTATGACAGTTCGGCCGTGGATGACAAGGACCGGACCGTGGACAACCCGATGGGCGAGGTATGGCGCTTCGCAACCGGGGTGAACTATCAGATTGAAGAAGGACTGGACCTGCATCTGGCGTACACGCTGGTCTGGCTCGGCGACATGGACGTGGAGCAGACCAAAGCGCGTTCCGGCGACACGCTGTCAGGCCGTTTCGATAACGCTGCCCTGCACATCGTCGGAGGCGGTGCAACCTGGCGATTCTGAAGACGCTCATCCTTGGATAACCGCTCCAACGTGGAAGGAGAAGTTGCATGAAAAGTAAGTCTCTTATTGCAACCGTTTGTCTCGCATCGCTGTTACTGCATGGGTGCACGAGCAAATACGTGGAGCCTGATGAGTATTCCGGATTTCTGAAGGACTACAGCAAGCTCAAGGAAGACAAATCACCTTCGGGTGCCGAGGTCATGCGCTGGATCAAGCCTGGCATCAATGCCAACCAGTTTTCCAGCGTCTATGTCGAACCCAGCCAGTTTTACCCTAAACCGCAACCCACCGCGAAAATTCCGCAGCAAACCTTGCAAGGCATAACCCAATATTACGATCAGGCGTTGAAGAACCGATTTTCCACAGTCCTGCCGCTGGCGACGAGCCCTGGGCCTGGTGTACTGGTGGTGCGCCCGGCGATCACTGGGGTGAGCGCCAAAACCAAGGGGCTGCGCCCGTATGAGGTTATCCCGATCGCGTTGGTGGCCGCCGGTATCAGTACGGCTACAGGTATTCGCGACCAGGACACCAGCGTGGCCACGGAGGCCGCATTCATTGATGGAAGTACCGATGAGTTGGTGGCCGAAGTGGTACGTAAAGGTGCAGGCGCTGAACTGGACAACTCCTCGCAGATCATGCAGGCCAAGGACGCACGTGCCGTGCTCGATGGCTGGGCAAAGGATATGGTCAGTTCATTCCAGGCGCTGAAGAAATAGCCCGCATGTTCCCCTGTCGCGGAGGTGCGCCAAGGGAGCGGAAAGTGATGCATGAATGCAATGCTTCAAGGGGGCCCCGATGAAAACGGTCATGCTCAAAATCAAACATGAATGCCTGAAAGTGCTTCCGCCCACCGTGTTTTTTTTCGTGATTCTGCACATCGTTGCGCTGATTCGCGCACTTATGATCAAGGGCTCAGGGGTGGAGCTGCCTGTCTCTGCCTCGGTGCTGATCGCCGCTCTGATATTGGGCAAGTCTGTGCTGGTTGCCGATATGCTGCCTTTCATCAACCGGTTTCCCGACAAGCCGCTAATCTGGAACGTTGTCTGGAAAACACTCATGTATGCAATGGTCGCGCTGATCGTTCATTACCTGGAACGTCTGTATGAGTACTGGAAAGAGGCTGAGGGCTTGCTCGATGCAAACGCGATGTTGTGGGCATCCATAAACTGGCCTCGCTTTTGGGCTGTTCAGATTTTGCTGATGACATTGATATTCATGTATTGCGTCATCGCAGAGTTGGCGCGCGTCATTGGCCGCGAGCGCCTTAAACGCATGTTCATCGGCCCGCTACCGTCAAAGCAATCCGAGATGTCGAATCACACGGGATAGCCGAATAGCCAGGCCGATCGCAACGAAGTGGCTTTCAGTTTAGGGGTAATACTATGTCGAAAAGAAATGGCTACCCGCTCTATCTACTTGCCTTGCTGGCACATACCGGACAAGGGCAAGCTGAAAACTCGGCAGAGCTTGCCAAGAAAGCGCTTAACCCAGTTGCGGCCATGTACAGCTTGCCGGTGCAATATAACTGGGACCAGAAAATAGGCCCGGGCGGCAATGGCAAGCGCAGCCTGACAAACATTCAGCCCGTTCTGCCTTTCAGCCTGAATGAAGAGTGGAACCTGATTTCCCGAACTATCCTGCCCGTCATCGACCAGCACGGCCTGGGGGGAGCAGCGGACACCTCTGGTGTGGGGGATGTGACCCAGAGCTTTTTCTTTTCACCGAAACAACCCACTGCCAGTGGCTGGATACTCGGTGCAGGGCCGGCGCTGCTGATACCAACAGGCAGCAACGACGTACTGAGCAGTGAACAATGGGGGCTCGGGCCGACCGCGGTAGCCTTGAAGCAATCCAACGGTTGGACGCACGGCATATTGGCCAATCATATCTGGGGGCTGGAGGGCAGCCCTGCGGATGGAAAGGAGAAGGTCAATCAGACCTTCTTGCAGCCGTTTCTTTCATACACCAATAGTACGTTGACCACCTTTGGTATCAACAGTGAGTCCACCTACGACTGGCAATCCAAAGACTGGACGATTCCGCTCAACCTGACCGTTACCCAATTATTGAAGGTTGGCGGCCACCCCATTACCGTCCAGGCCGGCCCGCGTTACTGGCTCGATTCACCGGATAATGGCCCGGACGGCTGGGGCTTTCGCTTTGCTGTGACGCTGCTGTTCCCCCGCTGAGCCGGGCAGTAAGCCAATAATAACAAAGCGGATTTTCAGTTTGCGGCTATGATCAGTAACCAGTGGCCTGCAGGCCTGTCCGAGCGGTCATTTGCGAACGGTGGGTTTCGGCTCTGTATGAAGAGTCTTGATATTCGGTGATGCTGCGTTGAAAACAGCCTGACCTTCGTCCAAAGGCTTTTCATGCTCCCTAGGCAACAGCCTAATTACGCAGTCGTCGCTACTTGGCATGCCAGAAGCCTCCTCCAAGGGGCGCTGATTCGTTTGACCACGGAGCTAAAGGATGGCGCGTCGCAACGAAGGCAATATGCTGGGCTTGCCGTTTAAGGCCTTGTGCTGTTTGGCTGTTTTGACCATTTGGCTGTTTGGCCCAGTGGGCATCGCGTTCTCCGCTGATGAGGCGGGTTCTGTGCCCACCCCCTCGATCGTGTCCGAGGACTATGTGGCAACCGCTACTTGCCTTGGCTGTCACGTTACCCAGGCCAAGGCCTGGAAGGACTCGGATCACGGTTGGGCCATGCGTGATGCCACCGAGGCCAACGTGCTCGGCAACTTCAAGGATGCTCGCTTCGATGAGGCCGGGGTAACGGCGCGTTTCTTCCGCAGGCAGGGTGGCTTCTTCGTCAATACCGAAGGTGAGGATGGCCAGCCGGCAGACTTTCAAATTCTCTACACCTTTGGCCACTATCCGCTGCAGCAGTACCTGGTTGCCCTGCCCAGGGGCCGCCTGCAGGCTTTGACCATCGCCTGGGACAGCAGAGCCAAGGGCGAGGGCGGGCAACGCTGGTTCTCGCTCTACCCAGGCCAACGCTTCGCGCCCGATGACCCCTTGCACTGGACCGGTCGCTACCAGAACTGGAACGGCATGTGCGCCGATTGCCATTCCACTCGCTTGATGAAGCATTACGACGATCGTCAGGACAGCTTCGCCTCCACCTGGAAAGAGCAGAACGTTGGCTGCCAGAGCTGTCATGGGCCTGGCAAGGCGCATGTCGATTGGGCGAATAAAACCAAACCAGCCGAGCAAGCCTATGCGTCGGCCAAGGACATAGGCCTGGCCGTCGATTACAAGGCGTTGGGCAGCCAGGGCATGGTCGAGCAATGTGCGTTCTGCCACAGCCGGCGGCAGACCCTTGGCGTGGGTCAGTTACCTGGTCATCCGCAGCTTGACCAGAGCCTCCCGGCAACATTGCGCCGTGGCCTTTACCACGCTGATGGTCAGATCGACGGTGAGGTGTACGAGTACGGCTCGTTCACGCAAAGCAAAATGTACAATGCAGGGGTAGGCTGCACCGACTGCCACAATCCCCACACCACCAAGGTCAAGATCGAAGGCAACGGGCTGTGCCTGCAATGCCACAACGGCAATCCACCGGTTGCCCGCTTCGCCACCCTGCAGGCCAAGGACTACGATACACCCGCCCACCATCACCATGTCGCTGGCAGCCCTGGCGCCCAGTGTGTCAGTTGCCACATGCCGACCAAGACCTACATGGTCGTCGACCCCCGTCGCGACCACAGCTTGCGGATCCCACGTCCGGACCTCGCCAGCAAGGTCGACAGCCCCGATGCCTGCACCGCCTGTCACAAGGATCAGCAACCGGCCTGGGCGGCCAAGGCAATCGAGCAGTGGTTTGGCAAACCGCAGCAGCCGGTGTTGTTTGGCGAGGCGTTCCAGGCGGTGCGCGATGGCCAAGGTATCCCGTTGAGCCTTTTGAATACGGTGCTGGCAGACAAGACCAAGCCAACCATTGTCCGGGCCACTGCTGCCGAACAGATGGCCGACCTGGGCCCCCAGGCCCTCATCAGTCTGGGCTGGGCGTTGAAAGATCCGAGCCCCTTGGTGCGAGCCTACGCCACCTCTGGTTTCTCGAGCGTGCCACCAGAGCAGCGTCTCAAGCCACTGTTGCCCCTGCTCGAAGATCCGTCCCTGGCGGTGCGCGATGAGGCAGTGCGGGCGCTCGCGGATGTGCCCAAGGCGCAGTTGCCAGCCCAGTCGATGGAGGTGTTCAGCGCCGCATTGGCGGACTATGAGGCGCGGCTGCGTGGCAATGCCGACCTGCCTGGCGGGCGTTTGAACCTGGCCGTCCTGTTGAGCCGCCAGGGGCGCCAGCAAGAAGCCATGGAACAGTACCGTCAGGCACTGCGCCTTGACCCTTACTTTGTGCCGGCGCGGGTCAACCTGGCCAATCTCGCAACCGCCGAACATCAGCTCGATGAAGCGGAAAAGGTACTGCGTGCAGGCCTGGCGCTGGACAAGATGTCGGCCCCCGACCACGGCAACCTGGCGTACATGCTGGCCCTGCTGCTGGTGGAGCGACGCCAGCCCGAAGAGGCCATGGGCTTGATGGAAACCGCAGCGGTCGCGCTGCCGGGCAATGCGCGCATTCGTTACAACCAAGGTTTGCTGCTGTCGCGCATGAACCGTCGGGATGAGGCCTTGGTGGCACTGGAACAGGGCCTCAAGCAGGCGCCTGACAACGCCGACCTGCTTTACTCGTTGATCTACCTGCATGCCTTGGCCGGTGAACGCAGTGAAGCCTACGCCTATGTGCAAAGGATGCGCAAAGCGGCCCCTGACGATATACGCCTGCAGGGCATCGAGCCTTATTGGCAAAAGTACGAAAGCACAAACTGAAGCTGGCGAGGGCGCGGTGAGCGGCTAGATTTACCTCGTCGCCTTCAAGCAGTTGCGAACATCCGTGGGGCCTCTTGTCGATGCCCCGACTGACTAGGACCGGACAGTGGATATACGCGAGCAGATTGCTGAACTCGAAGCCCGTGTGGCGCAGAGCGTGCTGGGCCAGGCCGACACCATTCGTCATGTGATTCTTGGCTTGCTGGCCAATGGTCACGTCTTGCTGGAAAGCCTGCCTGGGCTGGCCAAAACGCGTACGGTCAAGGCGTTGGCCACGCATCTGGAAGCCAGCATGCGGCGCATCCAGTTCACCCCCGACCTATTACCGTCGGACATCACCGGTGGCGAAATCCTCCAGCAGACCGCACAGGGCAACGAGATCAAGTTTCAGCCTGGGCCGCTGTTCGGCAACGTGATTCTCGCCGATGAGATCAACCGCGCCCCGGCCAAGGTTCAGGCAGCACTGCTTGAAGCCATGGAAGAACGCCAGATTACCGTAGCCGGGCAGAGCTACCCGATGTCGGGCCTGTTCATGGTGCTGGCGACCCAGAACCCCATCGAGCAAGAAGGTACCTACCCATTGCCCGAGGCGCAGATGGACCGGTTCCTGATGAAGCTGCAACTGGACTATCCCAAGGTGGAGGATGAAACCCTGGTGCTACGGCTGGTGCGCGATGAGGAACAACAGGCAGGCCACCCGCACCAGGCGCCTGGGCGTCTGCCCCAGGAAGTGGTGTTCGCCGCCCGCAGCGCGATCGCGGGCATCGAAGTATCGCCCGCGATCGACCGCTACCTGATCGATCTGATCAACGGCACCCGCCACCCGGCAGAGCATGATCCGGACCTTGGGCGTTGGATCAAGATCGGCGCCAGCCCGCGTGGCGGTATCAGCCTGGATAGGGTGGCGCGCGCCCACGCGTGGCTGGCCGGGCAGGAGTACGTCACCCCGGACGATGTGCGTGCGGTCATCCATCCGGTGTTGCGCCACCGCTTGCAGCTCTCTTACGACGCCGTCGCCGATGGCATTGGGGCCGACCAGGTGATCGACCGGCTGCTGGACAAGGTCGCCATCCCAGCCTGAACGGAGCGAGCCCATGCAACCGACCCAGGATGGCTTCGTCTACGCTTCGCTGAGCCAGCTGATGGCGTTCGAGTACCGCGTGCGCGGTTTGAGCTTTCTGGCGCGTCAGCCCTTGGCGAGCATTCTGGCGGGCAACCATGCCTCACGCCTGCGTGGCCGTGGCTTGAGCTTCGACGAGCTGCGCCGTTACATACCTGGCGATGACCTGCGACACCTCGACTGGCGCGCCTCGTTACGCTATGGCAAGCCGTTCGTGCGCACCTTTACCGAGGAGCGCGACCGGCCGACGCTGCTGCTGGTCGATCAGCGCATGAACATGTACTTCGGCTCCAGGCGCAGTTTCAAGTCGGTCACCGCTGCCGAGCTTGCCGCGTTGTCGGCATGGATCGCCCTGCAGGCCGGTGATCGGGTGGGCGGGCTGGTGTTCGACGATCAGCAGGTGGTGCACATCAGGCCGCTGCGCAGCCGCGCACGGGTGCAGGAACTTTGCGCAGCAGTGGTGGGCAGCAACAATCGCCTCAGTGCGTCAGGGCCGGACAGCGAGCTGGAGGGGCAACTCGACAATGCGCTGCGCACTGTCCTCGGCCTGGCCGGGCATGATGCGCTGATTTGCATCATCAGTGACTTTGCCGGCGTGTCGGAGCAGACCTTGAAGCTGTTGCGCCAACTGAGCGCGCACAATGATGTGATCGCCATGCAGGTGTATGACCCCATTGCGCTGGATGTCCCTGACAAGGGGCGTCTGAGCGTGACGCAGGGTGAGGTACAGATCGACCTTGAGGTTGGGCGGCGCCAGGTGCACCGGCCGTTGGGCGACTTTTTCTCCGGGCGCCTGCAGGACGTGGCTCAGTTGCTGCGCCGCAGCCAGATACCCCTGATGATGATCAGTACCGGCGACGAGGTGCTGGGCCAGGTACAGCGTGAACTGGGGCGGCTTGGGGGAAGTGCCCGATGAGTGCCCGGCCGTCGCCTGCCGCCATCGACCAGCTCAAGGAGCTGCCGTTGCCGGTACCGCCGTTCAGTTACGCCCCGCACACCTGGGGCTGGGCGGTATTGCTGGCCTTCGTGGTGCTGGCAGGGCTCGCTTATGCCGTGTATGCCTGGCGGCGCTGGCAGCGCAATCGCTATCGGCGTGAGGCGCTGTTGCGGCTCGACGCGCTGGTGGGGGCGCTGGCCAAGCCCGAGCAGCGTCTGGCGGCCCTGCGTGAAGTGCCGGAGCTGCTCAAGCGGGTAGCGCTTTCCATGCCCGATGCACCCGCGGTACACAGCTTGTCGGGCGCGCAATGGCAGGTGTTTCTGCAGCAGCGGGCACGCTTTGCCTTGCCTGGGCAGTTCGCCGCGCAACTGCACACGCTGGCTTATGCGCCAGACCTGCAGGTGCAGGCGATCGGCGAACCTGAGCTGCGGACCCTGGTGAACACCTGCAGGCGCTGGATCGAGGCTCATCATGTGGCAGTTTGATTACCTGTGGGTGTTCTTGTTGCTGCCCTTGCCCTGGGTCGTCTACCGTTTCATGCGCCCTTATCACGAGGCGCGCAGCGCATTGCGGGTGCCGTTTTTCTTCGCCATGAGCCGTGCAGTGAACCAGTTGCCGGGCACCTCGCCACCCTCGGGCGGACGCTGGCAAGTGCTCGTGAACCTGCTGGTATGGGGTCTTCTGGTGGCGGCCTGCGCGCGGCCCGTACTGGTGGAAAAGGCCATCGAGCGTGAGCAACCGATCCGCGACATGCTGCTGGCGATCGATATTTCGCAGTCCATGCAGGCCAAGGACTTTACTGACGCCAATGGCCGGCAAGTGGATCGGTTGAGCGCGGTGAAAGGGGTGGTCCGCGACTTCATCGCCCAGCGCAAGCAAGACCGCATCGGCTTGATCGTCTTCGGCACGGGCGCCTACCCACAGGCGCCCCTGACCCTCGATCATGCCAGCCTCTCGCTGCTGCTTGATGAAGTCGGTGTGGGGATGGCTGGGCCGAATACCGCCATAGGCGATGCCATTGGCCTTGCCATCAAGCTGCTGGACCAGGCCAATGAGCAGGAAAAGGTGATGGTGCTGCTGAGCGACGGCAACGACACCGGCAGCGCCATAACGCCTGAACACGCGGCAGCCTTGGCCAGCGATCGGAATATCGTGGTACATACCATTAGTATCGGCGACCCCCAGGCCAGCGGTGAAGACAAGGTGGACTTGCAGGCGCTGGAGGGCATCGCGCGTACCACCGGTGGCCGGTTCTTCCGCGCCGATGACCGGGGCGCGCTGGCGCAGGTGTATGCCACACTCGACCGGATCACCCCGCACCGCGTCAAGACCTTCAGCCACCAGCCCAAGCGTGACCTGTTCTGGTGGCCACTGGGGGCGGCCCTGCTGTTGCTGGCCTTGGGGCATAGCCTTGCAGCCATGGCTGGCCCGTTGCGGGCACGGCCTGCGCAGGGGAGGCCGTGAATGGACATCGACCTCAGCGCCTTGCACCTGCTACGCCCTTACTGGTTGTTGCTGTGGCTACCGGCTGCGCTGCTGCCATGGGCCTGGCAGCGGCGCCATGATCTGAAGCGGCAGTTGCACGGCGTGATCGCTCCGCACCTGGTCGAGCATTTGCTCATCACCCCCGAGGAGCAACAGCGGGTGCGGCCCGTCCACCTGCTGGCAGCACTGCTCGGCCTGGGTGCGCTGGCCGCCGCCGGGCCGACCTGGCAGCGAGATATCCCGGCGTTCGTCGACAACCGTGCGCCGTTGATCCTTGCGCTGGACCTGTCGCCCTCGATGGATGCCGACGACGTCCCCCCGTCCCGCCTGCAAGCCGCCAAACATACCTTGCATGACCTGGTGATGCGCCGCGCGGGGGCGCGCACCGCGCTCATCGTGTATGCCGGCAGCGCGCATCTGGTGCTGCCCGCCACGGAAGACCCGCAGTTGCTCGATACGTTTTTGCAAGCGCTGACCACCGATTTGATCGCCAAACCCGGCAAGGACGTGATGGGCGTGATCGAAGTGGCTAAACGCTTGCTTGCTGCCGAACAGGTACCCGGCACGCTGGTGCTGCTGACCGATGGCGCCGATGCCGGGCAACTGTCGGCGCTCGCGGGCGCGCTGAAAGGCAGCGACCTGCAGGTGATGGTACTGGCCGTTGGCAGCTACGACAGCGGTGTTTTGCATGACGCCCAGGGCCGTACCCGCGTCGATGCCGAAGGGCGCCCGCTACAGGCGGACTTCGATCAGCAGGGCTTGAGGCAGTTGGCCAAAGCCGTCAACGGCCCGCTGGGCAGCCTGACCCTGAGTGACGACGACCTGGACTGGATCGAACTGCATGCGCAGCAACATTTTCAGGCAGCCCAAGGCGACGCGCAGCAGGTGCACTGGAAGGACGCCGGCTACTGGCTGTGCTGGCCGCTGGCGCTGATTGCTCTGCTGTGCCTGCGCCGTGGCTGGAAGGTGCACTGGATGGCCACCGTGCTGGTGGCGGCATTGTTGGGCACGCAGCCGCAAACGGCGCGGGCCGGGCCTGTCGCTGACGCCTTCTTCACGCCTGACCAGCAGGGCCGCTGGGCCTTTGAGCATGGCCATTACCCGCAGGCTGCGGCGCATTTCAACGACCCTTACTGGAAAGGCCTGGCTGCCTACACCGCCGCCGACTATGACGCTGCCCTGGTCAGCCTCGGCAAGGTCGATACCGCCCAGGCTTTTTTCTACCGGGGCAATATCTATGTGCGCCAGTTCAAGTTCCCCCAAGCGGTCCAGGCCTACCAACAGGCTTTGAAGCGGCAGCCGGTGTTTCCCGAGGCCAGCGCCAACCTGGCATTGGCACAGGCGCTGCTCAAAGACTACGAAGACCAGCAAAAGGCAGGTACACCAGACGAGAAGGCCGACAAGGTGGTGGAGGACCAGACACCCTCCAAAGGCGCCCGGCAGAAGCAGCAAACTCCGCAGGCCGCTTCGGACCAGGTCTGGCTGAACAACCTGACGACGTCGCCGGCACAGTTCCTCAGGCGCAAGTTCCTGCTTCAGGACGCCTCACGGCAAACCCCGGAGGGCACCCGATGAAACGCTTGCTGTTGCTGCTAGGGCTCTACCTGCCATTGCTCGCGGTCGCGGCACCCGAGGCACGCGTGCAGGTGCGGCTGCTGCCGGCCGGTGACACGGTAGTAGGCGCGACGCTCGAGTTGCAGATCGACTTATTGGTGGACACCTGGTTCACCCAGCCGGCCGTGTTGCCGGTGATCGAATTGCCCGGTGCGACGGTGAGCGCACCGAGCGGTGAAGCGCAGCATCTGAACGAGCGAATCGACGGCAAGACCTTCTTTGGCCTGCGCTACACCTATCAGATTACCCCGCAAACGGCCCAGGCCTTCACACTCCCGGCGCAAACCTTTCAGGTGTTCCCCGGCCAGGCGGATGCCCCGGTCACGCTTACCAGCGAACCGCTGGCGTTCGCAGCCAAGGCCCTGGCCGGCGACGCGACTGTGCACCGCCTGGTGGCACGAAACGTCAGCCTTGAGCAACAAACACAACTGTCGCATTCGCCGTTGCGGGCAGGGGACAGCGTTACCCGCCGTGTGATGACGCAAGCCGAAGGTGCGCAGGCGATGCTGATACCGCCGCCACCGTTGGTCGACATCAAAGGCCTTAAAAGCTATGTACAAACCCCTCGTATTGCGTCGCTCAGTGATGGCCGCGGGGGCTCGATAGGCGGCCAGCGCGAGGACAGTGTGAGCTATGTGGTATCGGCTGCCGGACGTTACCAATTACCCGCGATCGAACTGCAGTGGTGGGACGCGGCTACTGGTGAGGCCAGGCAAGCAACGTTGCCCCCCATCGACGTCAACGCCATCGAGGGTGGTTACAAGGCGCCGTTTTCCATCGACCAGGACCTGCGCGCGCTCGGCCGTCAGGCCCAGTTGCGCCTGCCCGGTTACGGGTTGTGGGCAGCGGGCTTGCTGGTGCTTGGCGGAGTGCTGATTTACTTTGCACGGCCGTGGATGCAGGTGGTGTGGCGGCATTTGAAAGGCTGGCGAACAGCGCGGCGTACGGCGCGGTTGCAGTCTGCCGACCATGCCTGGCGGCAGGCGCGTGCACAACTTGCGCAAGACCCACCTCAGCTCGACGGGCTATACCTGTGGATCCGGCGGGTTACCGGGCAGCGCACGGTGTCAGAATTTTCCTTATCTTTGCCATCCTCATTGCGAATACGTCTACTAGACTGGCTCCAGAACCGTTACGGCAATGGCAGTGAAGTACGCCAGGTTGCGCCGTCACTGAGCCCGATTCTGCCAGCGCTGCGGCGAGCGGCGGTGAACGGGCGGCAGGTCAGTCACCCTGAAGGCTTGAAACCACTCAACCCATGAGTTTTTGCCTGAAGTGGATAGGCAGCACAGAGGAGGGATACTTCATGCTCGACCTGCACCGTACGCGCTGGTGGTTGACCTGGTTGCTCGTGTTGCCTTTGGCTGTGCAGGCCGCGAACCCGCTGCCTTCCTGGCGGGAGGGTCCTTCACGGCAAGCCATCGAAGCTTTCGTGGGCGCCGTGACCACCGAGGGCGGCAAAGATTACGTGCCCGAGGCCGAGCGCATCGCCGTCTTCGACAATGATGGCACGCTGTGGAGCGAGCAGCCGCTGTATTTCGAAGTGCTGTTTGCCCTCGACGAGGTCAAAAGGCTCGCACCGCAGCACCCGGAATGGGCCACCCAACAGCCGTTCAAGGCCGTCCTTGAGGGCGACCAGCAAGCACTCATTGACAGCGGCATGGACGGTATGCTGAAGATCGTGGCCGCCACTCATGCCGGGGTCAGCACCGAGGCTTTTATCACCAATACCCAGCGCTGGCTGGCGAAGGCCGTGCACCCTCGCACCCACAAGCCCTTCACCGAGATGGTCTTCCAGCCCATGCTCGAGCTCTTGCAGTACCTGCGGGCCAACGGCTTCAGGACTTACATCGTTTCAGGCGGCGAGGTGGCTTTCATGCGTGCATTCGCTGAGGAAGTCTATGGGGTGCCGCCAGAGCAAGTGATAGGCACCATACTGGAAGCGCGCTTTATCGACGACAACGGTAAATTGTCTATCGAACGGCTGCCCAAGTTGCTGCACAACGATGATGGCCCAGGCAAGCCGGTGAGCATCGATGCCCATATCGGCCGTCGCCCGATCTTCGCCTTCGGCAACTCCGACGGCGACCTGCAAATGTTGCAGTGGACCATGGCTGGCGACGGCAAGCGCTTTGTCGGGCTGGTCCACCACACCGATGCGACACGCGAATGGGCCTATGACCGCGACAGCAAGGTCGGGCACCTGGACAAGGCGCTGGATGCCGCCATGGGTGCGAACTGGACCGTAGTCGATATGGCGCGCGAGTGGCAGCGCATCTACCCATTCGAAAGCAACCAGGTTCAATGAAAGAGAACCGCAGGGCACAGGGAACCAGCCAAGCAGTAGGTCGATCGTGCACGTAGTCGTGGCAAATGCCAGTAAACGTGATACGGAGAAACCGCCTTATGAAGTCCAGTAGAAGATGGATAACCACATTCGCGCTCGCCGCTACTGCGGCGGTGAGCGTGTGCACGGCGAGTGCCGCGGAAAAACCCAATATTCTGGTGATATTCGGCGATGACATTGGCCAGACCAATATCAGTGCCTACGGCAAGGGCGTGGTCGGCTATCAGACGCCGAACATCGACCGCATCGGCCAGGAAGGGATGCTGTTCACTGACTATTACGCCGAGAACAGCTGCACCGCTGGGCGTTCTACCTTCATCACCGGGCAGACACCGCTGCGCACCGGTTTGTCCAAGGTCGGTATGCCTGGGGTGCCCGTGGGCTTGCAGGCGCGCGATGTCACCATTGCCCAGGCACTCAAGGCGCAGGGCTATGCCACTGGCCAGTTCGGCAAGAACCATTTGGGCGACCGGGATGAATACCTGCCGACCAATCATGGGTTCGACGAGTTTTTCGGCAACCTGTATCACCTCAACGCCGAAGAAGAGCCGGAGCGTGAACTGTGGCCTAAGGATGATGAGGCATTCGTCAAGGCTACCTCGCCGCGCGGTGTGATCAAGTCGAGCGCCGATGGCAAGATCGAGGATACCGGTGCGCTGACCAAGTCGCGCATGGAGACCATCGACGACGAGACCACCCAGGCGGCAATCAACTTCATCGACAAGCAAGTCAAGGCTGACAAGCCGTTCTTCGTCTGGATGAACACCACCCGTATGCACCTTTATACCCATGTACGTGAGTCGATGCGTGGGCAGAGCGGCATGCCGGGCAATGAGTATGCAGATGGCATGCTCGAACACGACGGTGATGTGGGCAAGCTGCTCAAGACCCTCGATGACCTGAAGATCGCCGACAACACCATCGTGGTCTACACCACGGACAACGGTCCTAACCAGTTCTCCTGGCCTGATGCCGCGACGACGCCGTTCCGCAACGAGAAGAACTCCAACTGGGAAGGCGCCTACCGCGTGCCGGCGATGATCCGTTGGCCGGGCAAGGTCAAGCCGGGCACGGTGTCCACCCAGATGTTCTCGGGGCTGGACTGGTTCCCGACACTGTTGGCCGCAGCCGGTGACACTGACATCAAGGACCGTTTGCTCAAGGGCACCGATGTGGGGGGCAAAAACTTCAAGGTGCATCTGGACGGTTATAACCAACTGGACTATCTGACCGGCAAAACGGACAAGAGCGCACGTAACGAGTTCTATTACTTCAACGACGACGGTGAACTGGTGTCGATGCGCTTCGGCAACTGGAAGCTTGTGTTCTGCGAACAGCGCGCCCCGGGTGGCTTCGCCGTCTGGAGCGAGCCGTTCACCTGTCTGCGGGTGCCCAAGGTCTTCAATCTGCGTATGGACCCGTATGAACGCGCCGATGTCGTCTCCAACCAGTACTACGATTGGGTGACCAAGAACGACTACCTGATCTTCCAGGGAACCCGCAAAGCTGCCGCATTCCTGCAGACGTTCGTGGAATACCCGCCGAGCCAGCGTCCGGCAAGTTTCAGCATCGACCAGATCCGTGCTGACGTGGACAAGAAGATCGAAGAGAAGATGAAGCAATAACGGCAATGCCCCGCGCCCGCCCTTGGCGGGCGCATTCTTTCATACCCAGTGCGGACAGGCGTGTGAGTCCGTTAAGGCTTGATGATGCCAGCAGTCGTGAACCTTCCCCGCGCCGGCAGCCCCGGCACCACCGAAACGCAAGCACCGCTGCAATGGCTGATGCCTGCGGCGCTGCTGTTCGCCTCTGGTGGTGCAGCGCTGATCTATCAGGTGCTTTGGGTCAAGCAGCTGTCTCTGGTGGTTGGGGTGGAGGTGTATGCCATCACCGCTGGCATCAGCGCGTTTTTTGCAGGGCTGGCCATGGGCGGCCTGCTGTTCGGTCGCTGGGCTGACCGCTTGCGCCACCCGGTCAGGCTCTATGCGGGGCTGGAGTTGTCGGTCGCTTTACTGGCGGTGGCGGCGACCTTGGGGCTGGCGCAGAGTGCGGCACTGTTTGCCCGCCTGGAGGCAAATGTCGGCTTGCTGGCCTGGCTGCTGCCACTGAGCCTGGTGGGGCTGCCCGCCTTTTTGATGGGCGGAACCTTGCCTGTACTGGTTCGAGCGCTGACCCCCAGTGACGCGCAGACGGGGGAGGCGGGTGGTCGGTTATACGCCGCCAATACCGCTGGCGCAATCTGCGGCACCTTGTTGGCGGCATTCGTCTTGCTGCCCCTGCTTGGCGTCACCGGGGCCGCCTGCGTAGCGGGGGCGTTGAATCTGCTGGCCGCGCTGGGCGCCTGGTGCGGGCGCGGCAGGGATGAGCGGGCCTTGCCTACCTCTGCCACTGCCTCGCTGCCGCGCACGCCGCAGGCTCGCTTGGCCATCGCCCTGTATTGCCTGGCAGGCGGCGTGGCGCTCGGTTACGAAGTGGTGTGGACCCAATCGATCGTGCAGTTCATGAGTACCCGCGCGTTTGCCTTCTCCGTGGTGCTGGCCACGTACCTGACGGGGTTGGTCCTGGGCAGTGCACTGTATGCCCGGCGCGCCGACCGCATCCGCGACCCTTGGGGGCTGTTCGGCCTGCTGATCGCGTCTGCCGGGCTGCTGGCGTTGTTGCAGATTGCCGGGCTCGGGCGGTGGCTGGTGACCTGGCAGACCCTGCTGGAAAGCCATGTACTGCAACTGACCGGCAGCCAGTTGGCTGGAATGTGCGCGCGCTTTGCGGCTGCCGCAGTGTGCGTGGTATTCATCCCGACCACGTTGCTCGGGGCGGCATTTCCGCTGGCCCTGCGCCTGGCCGTGGACAGTGGCCAAGTGGGGCGGGACGTGGGGGCGGTGATTGCCCTCAATACCCTGGGTGGCATCGTCGGTGTCATGCTCACGGGGTTTGTCCTGGTGCCTGGAATAGGGCTGGTGCGAACTTTGGTGGTGCTCGCTTGCCTGGCGGCGGCCATCGGGGCAGTAGCGACATGGCGCGGCAAGGCCGTGCACAAGGGCATGCGGGCAGCGGTCCTGCTGGTTGGCGGCGCGACCCTGGTTACCGGCGCACTTACCCCACCAGAACGCTTGGCACAGTTGTTACCAGGTGCGCGTAGCGGCGAACTGGTGTTCTACCAGGAAGGCCGCGGCGGCACGGTAGCGGTGGTCAACCAGCAGCGTCAGGGACAAGCGTTCAACCGCCTGTACATTCAGGGTGTGTCCAACACTGGGGATGCCATGCCGTCACTGCGCTACATGCGCCTGCAGGCGTTGCTGCCATTGCTGATACATCGCGACGAGCCGCGCTCGGCGCTGGTGATCGGCTTCGGCACCGGGATCACCGCCGGTGCAATGCTGCGCTATTCAGGCCTGGAGCATCCGGTGGTTGCCGAACTGCTGCCGCAGGTACTGGCAGCGGCGCCGCTGTTCTCCGGTAACTACGACGCTGTGAACGATCCGCGCCTTGACATCCGCCTGCGTGATGGGCGCCGGGAGCTTTTGCGTAATGAGCAACGATACGACGTGATCACCCTGGAGCCACCACCGCCCTCGGCAGCAGGGGTGGTCAACCTTTACTCGCGCGACTTCTATCAGTTGGCAGCGTCTCGCCTGCAGGAGCATGGACTGGTGGCTCAATGGCTACCGCTCCCCACCCAGAACGACGAGGACAGCCGCTCGCTGGTACGCAGCTTTCTTGACGTGTTCCCGCATGCCTCGCTGTGGACCACTGAGTTTCACGAGATGCTCTTGATCGGCTCGGCAACGCCGATGGTGCTGGATGTACCGCGCATCCGCCAACGTTTCGAGCAACCCCAGGTTTCGGCTGCCCTGGCCCAGGTCGGCGTAAGCTCGGTCGAAGCATTGCTGGCCACCTGGGTGACCGACCGGCAAGGGCTTGAGCGTTATGCCGGCGATGCACAGCCGGTTACCGACGATCGGCCCCGTATCGAGTACGCGCCGTGGGTACGGCCGCGCGAAATCACCCGCGTGCTACCGGCATTACTGGCGCTGCGGGTAGCGCCGCCATTGGAAAATGCCAACCCCTCGGTGCTCGCCGCGGTGAATGATGAGTGGGCGTTGCTGCGTCGTTTTTATGGGCTGTCGCTGCTGGCCTACAACGGCAATCGCCAGGCCTGGATGCGCGAGGCGCGGGCCTTGGCGCCGATCAGCGCAGAGAATCCTTACATGCGCTGGTTTACCGGCGGTAGGCGCTGAACTGAACCCACGGTTAGAAACTGCGTCAGGCCTGGCTATTACTGCATGTTGCGCCTGCACGGGGCCATGGCTGGGGCCAGATCAGCACCGGAGGGGTCATCGCTCACGCGGAGTTTTCAGGTTTGGACGGGGCCGCGTGCCACTGCTCCTTGGGCACCCATTTGGGTTGCTCGGGGTCGCCCAGGTAGTGAGGCGACATGATTTGCACCCCATACTCATTGAACACGTCCTGGATATTGGCGTGCAACAGGCTCAGGAGCTGCGCGCGGGGCCTGGGCTCTGACGGAATGGCCTGGGCCACTAATCGATACTCGGGGTAGAAATCCGACAGCGCCGTCTGGAATACCTGGGGCGCGGGCGTTTGCAGCACGCCGTCGGTGCGACGAGCCGCTTCCAGCAACATCGCCTCGACCTGACGCCAGGGGGTGTCGTAGCCGATGGTCACCACGGTATCGACCACATAGCCTGGCCCTTCCACGATACGCGAGTAGTTCTTGGTCACCGAGCCGGTAATCATTGAATTGGGAAGTGTCAGCACTTCGCCAAGCCCGGTGCGTATGGATGTGGTGAAGATGCCCACTTCGGTCACCGTGCCCTCGTAATCGCCCACGCGTACAAACTCGCCGACGCGCATCGTGCGTGTGTAGGTAAGGATCAATCCGGCGGCCCCTTGGCCGATGACACTGGTCGCCCCCAGTGAAATCATCAGACCGAGCAACACCGAGAGCCCCTTGAAGGCATCGGTACCCGAGCCGGGTAGATAGGGGTAGGCCATCACCAGGGCGAATAGCCATATTGCCAGCGACGTCAGGCGCATGGTCGGTTGCAAGGTTTCGGCGGTCAGCCATTTCAACGTGCCCGGGCGTGCCATGCGCCTTAGCACACGTTTGGAGAAGGCGCTGATACCGCGGGCGATGAAGAAGATCGACAGCGCAACTACCAGGCCGGGCATGGCACGTAAAATGCCGCTGACCAGGTAGTTGAGCAGCTCCATCAGGTGGATATTGAGGCTTTCACCCCAAGACCTTGTGTAGGGGAACTGAGACAGCACGAAGCCCAGCCACTGGTAGCAGAACAACAACACGACCAACCAGTACAGCAGCCAGAGTGAGCGGTCGATCAGGTAGTACAGGTTCTGCAGGTCGAACAGTTGCGTGTGGCCGACCTTGAGGCGCTCGGAGTGTTTGCCCATCAGTTTGGGCAGCAGTCCCAAGAGCTTGCGTCGACAGTAGCCTGCGGCCTTTACCAGCATGAAGAACACCAGGGTTGCCGCAGCGCCGTAGCCTATCGCCGTGAGCAAAAAGCGCAGGCTACGCGCCTGACGGGTTTCCTCGACGACAAGGCGCAGGTTCTCGGCGGCCTGCTCGGCGGCTTCGCCTGCTGTAATGCTATCGGCCGCAGCATCCAGCGGCGTCACGATGAATGCACGGCGCCCGCCCAGCAGCACCAGGTAGCTGCGCAGAATAGGGTCGACGCGAACCTCCAGATCGTTTGTTTCCTGGAGTGTTTCCTCGATGACCTTCTTGGCGCGCTGGGCGCGCACCTTGGGTGTTTCGCCCAGCAGCGTCGCACGAAAGACCAGCACCGTGCGATTGATGACGGTCAGCGGGGCGGGCTCGGCAATGACACCCTCTACCTCTGGCCCGGACTGAGGGGTGTCTGCATGGAGCAGGGGCGAGAACAGCAAGTGGGTCAGTAGCACCAGCCAAGCAGCCCGTCCGAACCTGCGCTTCTTGCCCATTTAACAGCCCCTGTGCCGGCGTGTGGATTGCTACCAGCATAGTCGGCTTCAGCCAGCATTCAGTGGCTTAGTTCGCGGGCAAGAGGATCACGAAGTTCTTCTTCATGTCTTCCACTACGGTCCATTTGCCCTTGGCGCCCGGTTCGATAATGAACGTGTCGCCAGCGGCCAGTTTGACCGGGGCGCAACCCTCAAGCTCGATGATGCAGCATCCACTCAAAACGTGGCAGAACTCCCAGACTTTGTAGTCAATGCGCCACGCCCCGGTGCTGGCTTCCCATTCTCCGGAAATGCGACCTTGCTGTTCATCGTGATAGTACTTGGACGTCAGCGTGTGAGGGGTACCTTCCAAAACTTCTTCAAAGAAGGGCAGGTCGCGCAGCGGTTGGATATCCAGTTCGCGGAACACGGTCAGTTTCTGGTTCATGGCTGTTTCTCGAGCACGTTGTGAGTAGGGCGATACATTAAATAGGCTTCACCGGTTACACCGAGCATCGGGTGCGGAACGATCTGGCAGGTTTTCACGATCTGAAATCCATGACGTTCGTAGAAGCGGCGTGCACCGTGGTTTTCTGCGTAATCGATCAGGCACAGTCCATTGAGGCCAGCGTCGTCAGCGCGCTGCTGGGCGTAGCGAAGAAACTGGGCACCCAGCCCCTGGCTCCGCCAGGCCTCATCCAGTGCCAGGCTGGATATGTACAAGGTATCGGGTATTTCCATGTCGGAATAAGGCGCGAGGACGGGGTCGGCCTCGACTGGCCTGTCAGGGGTCGCGCGCAAGACATAGCTATGCATCATGCCGATGACGCGCCCTTCGAAAGTGGCCATCAGGCAGTTCTTGTATGAAAAGTCGCCCTGTTCTCTGGCATAGCGAGACGCACCGACACTCAGCAATGCTTCCCCAGGTGCGGCGAGCTTGCTCCATATGTAATCGGCCATGCCCTCCGATGTCAGTTGAAAGAAGCGCGCAATATCATGCGCGTCCGAGACCCGAGCGGGTCTGAAGTCGATAGACATGTACAGTGCTCCCAAGGGGCCGCGTGGTCATTTTGCAAGGGCTAAGCCTTTGGCTGCGGGGCAGGGTAGACGGTTTCAGCGGTTCCCATGATGCTCTGCGCGAACACCATCAGCACGGCGCGCGACACTGCCCACATGCCCACATGCACGTGGCGCTATAAAAGGTTCGGGATGGCTTGGGTATTGGATCGTGCAACCCCTTTCAAACCGCCGACGAAGCCTCTGTGCAAGCGTCCGTAAATCCACTAAATTGTGGGTAGATGTAGAAATTAAGAGATAAGACGCAAATTAAGGGAATTAGCTCGCTTGATAGGGCCTTGCGTTAATTCTATAATTTTGTGGATTAACTGGTACAGAGCGGGCTTGGTACACACTATGTTGGATTTAAGCTTCAGCAAGCCGAGTGAGGTCGTGAAGCGCCTCTGCGATCGCTTGCGCACAGAGCGCTTGGCGCGGGACATGACACAGGCAGACTTGGCCGGGCGTGCCGGCATCGCTACAAACACAGTGTCCAACCTTGAAGCCGGGCGCAATGTCGGATTCGAGAACGTCGTTCGGGTGGCGATGGCGCTTGGCCGGACCAAGGAACTGGAAGGCCTTTTCCTGCCAAAGCTGGACAGCATCGAGGATATCCGGCGCTACGAAAACAGCGCCAATCGTCTTCGTACCAAGAGGAAGCCCGGCAATGCTTGAGCAGGTGAACGTCTTCTACGAAGGGTGGGGGGAGCGATGGCAATGGGGCACGCTGGTCTCCACGACTGCCCTGACCGGTCGTCCACTGATTGTGTTCGAGTACAGCAATGAAGCCAGGCAAAGGGGCTTGGAGCTGTCGTCCTACACGCTGCCGTTGGAGGGGGCTCAACTGCGCCGAGACTTTCCAGACCACCAACTGTACTTGCCAGGGCCTGTTTACGACGCCTTGCCGGACGGATGGGGCATGTTGCTGATGGACCGTATGTTCAGGCGCCGCGGGCTCACCACAGCGCGCATCGGCTCACTGGAACGGCTGGCCTATATCGGTGGTAATGCCATGGGGGCCATGACGTTTGAACCCGTGGCGCCCGAAGGGCAGGCGTCTGAAGTCCACATCCCGCTGGAGCAGCTAGCCGCCGAAGTGCAGGAAGTGCTCCATGGAGACGGCGGTGAGTTCCTGCAGAGGTTGCTGCTGGTGGGTGGCTCGCCTCAAGGTGCAAGGCCTAAGGCCCTCGTCTATCGTGATCCCGAAACTGGCCGGTTTACAACTGCCGTGACGGCGGGCTTTGAAGCCTGGCTGGTCAAGTTCCCGGCCAAGGAAGAGCATGCCGAGGTGTGCGCTGTCGAAATGGTCTACGCCGAATGCCTGCGCATGTGCGGTATCGAGACCCCTGACACGCAGTACTTCAGCCTGCCTGATGGGTTGGCGGCGTTTGCCAGCAAGCGATTTGACCGTCAGGATGGCCTGCGCGTGCCCATGCAAAGCCTCGCGGCCTTCACGGGGGCGAATTACCGGTCTCCAGGCGTGTTGGACTACGTCAATTTCCTTCGGGCAACCCAGATGTGTACCAACGACGTGCGAGAGATGGCGGTGGCCTTCGAACGTGCCGTCTTCAATGTAGCGTTCAACAACAGAGATGATCATCCCAAGAACTTTGCCTACATCATGTCGCAGGACGGTCATTGGAGACTTTCGCCGGCTTACGATGTGACCTTCTGCGAGGGACCAGGTGGATATCACCAGATGGATGTAATGGGGGAGGCCCTGTCGATTACCCGCACACAAATGCTTCGGCTTGCCGAGGAAGCCGAGGTGCCCCCGGAGGTTGCAGGCAGAATGATTGACGGCATTTGTGAGGTGGCTAGCCAGTTTGCAAGCATCGCCGAGAACCTGTACCCACAGGTCATTACGCCAGACACCTTGCGCACGATCCAAGGCCGCATCGATCAGAACGTAGCTCGGTTACAGCGCGGTCACGCGGGCAGCGGTTGCCATTGAAGCAGCGAGGAGCGAGCGCTCACTCGGCGCGCAGGTTTTGGCAAGGGAGAAAAGGGCAGGATGGTCATGCTCCCATGGAGAGACCTCCAAGCTGATTGGATAGCGCTCGGCGCTGGTTGGGATCAGCAAAGAAGGAAATTGTTGGAAAGCGTCCGGGGAAGGCCCAATGCGATGGGCTAACTTGTGATCCTTTAGCATTGAGGTCTGCGCATGGAATATCGCGTTCGTCCCGCCACACGCAACGATGCAGCAGCGATTAGCCGCGTAGTTCTAGCCGCCCTGCGTGAGTCAAATTCACAGGACTACCCGCCTGATGTGATCGCTCAGGTTGAGCGGAGCTTTGCTCCTGAAGTCGTCACTGCACAACTTGCCAAGCGCAGGGTTTTCGTAGCCTTGCTGGGCGATAACATCGTTGGCACTGCCGGTCTCGACGGTGATGTGGTCAGAAGTGTTTTCGTTGACCCGGTTCACCAAAAAGGCGGGATCGGCCGGCATCTGATGGATGTCATTCATGCGACCGCTGCCCACGCCGGCATTGGGGCTGTACGTGTGCCTTCGTCGATTACCGCCGAGAAGTTCTATGCCGCCCTGGGCTATCAGAAAATCCGCGACGAGTTTCATGGGGCTGAGCGCACCATCGTAATGGAAAAGCGGCTCCAGGATTAGCCCAGGCTAGTTACCCGCGTATTTGACGATGACTCAGCACATCCTTGAGATCGGCATACAGATCGTGCCCGTTCATGATGACGTCGTCCGTAGCTTTCCGGCAGCAGCCATGTCTTCGTCTTCAGCGGCAAGCACTTCTTTGAGTGGCGTCTCTCCCACCCCCATCGCTCGCTCGATCAGCAGTTCGCCTCCATTACCTTGAAGCATCGCCTGCAGACGCCCGAACTCGTTGCACCAGATCGTCTCGATGTCCTTGTCGCGCTGCGTGTCGCGATCACGGCTCAATGCCACCGCACGCACCTGCATGCGGCCATTCTCGGCCTTGCCGCCCAGCTCCACGCCATAGCCTGGCGTGGCCGACTTGCGCAGTACTATCTTGCCCGCGTCAGCCCAGGCGGTGGTCATGCCTTCGCGCACTTCGTAACCGAGTTCGGCCAGGCCCTTGAGCATGGCCTCGCGACGGGCGAGGGCGGCTTGCGCTTGCACATGCTTGGCGAGCAATGCTTCGCAGCGGCTCGTCAGCTCGCTCACCGTGGCTTGCGGGCTGGTGGTCGTGCAAAGGCGGACCTGCTCGAGCAAGGCCTCGTTCCCGGCGCCCAGGCGGGTTTGTACTTCGTTTGCCAGTTCGTGGAGCTTGGCGAGCGAATCGCGACTCAGCTGGAAGTCGCGGCTTTTGTCGGCCAACTCGATCACCAGGCTGTCGAGCAGCAAGTTGCGCTGTTGCGCCTGGGGCTGCGCTTCGGCCCGGGCCAAGGCTTGTACGAAGGGCTCAGCACAGGCTGTGCCTTGCAACAGGTGCAGCTCGGCGATATGCCGGTCGATCTGCTGCAGGCGTGGGTCGCAGGTGGCTTGTGCTCGCTCGGCCAGCCACGTGGTGAGGTTGGGCGTGGGGGCTTCATCCTTGAGGCGCCGAGCCAGCGCGCGTTGCTGTTCGTCCAGGGTTTGCGCTTCCTTGCTGCTGCTCAATTGGGCGAAGCCTTGGGCAAGCAGTTGCTCGGCATTGTCCAGTTGGGCGCCATCGGCCAGTTTTTTCAGGGCTTGCACCACCTGCGGGGCGGTGTCGGTGCGACTGATCAGGGCCTTGAGCAGAAGCGCTGCATTTTCCTTCATGCGGCGCTGATGCTGGCGCTGCTCGGTCGCTTGCCCAATAGCGCGCTCCTCTCGGGCAAGCTGGTCGCGCCGCAGGTGTTCGATCTCGATGGGGACGGCTTTCTGCAATGCCTGGTACTGGTCCTCAGTGAGCAAGGCGCGCAACCGCGCTTGCCGTGCCCGCGTGGCCGCGCGCTCCTGCTCGCTCAGCTGGCCAAGCTTTTCAGCCTGGGCTTCCCAGCGGGCCACAGCCTGATCAAGGCGGCGCAGATGGCCTTCGCAAAGGGCGATGATTTCTTCACGGGTGACGATGCGCACCACCTTTGGGCCACTCATTGGCAGATCTCCTTGTCGTTGGATGCGGCCACCGGCTGCCCTGCCTGCATGGCGTCCTCGATGGCTGCGCGCAAGCGGGCGCGCTCGTTGTCGCCGTCGTGATACCAGGCCTGGGACGAAACGCGGTGGATCTGCGGAATCGCCCGGCGCAGTACCGAGGGCCGCCAGATTTCCCGGGCCCGGGCGCGTTCGAGCAGGGCGTGGCTGGGCGCGTCGCATTCGATGCCGATGGCATAGGTTCCGGTCTGCGGGCTTGCGATGGCGAAGTCCAGGCCAAACGCGTCGCCTTCGCTGGCCGGGGCGGCATTCCAGCCCAGGGACGCGATGAACGCGCCAACGATCCTGGCGAAGCCGTCGTGGCCCTGGTCGTGCCCATGCACCTGCGTGCTGCGGTCCGTCTGCAGGCGGCCAAGCAGCTTGCCGCTGTAGTCGAATTCGCCGGCACACAGCGCGCGTGCATATTCCAGGTAGCCTTGCAGGTAGTCGCGCGGGCTGGCGGGCGCGCGCTGGGTGTTGAGCATGTCCGAAATGTCGGCGATGGGCATCGAGGTGATCATCACCACCTTGCGCCGAGCACGGGTCACCGCCACGTTCAGGCGGCGTTCGCCACCGGTCTGGCCGAGCACCCCGAAGTGGCGGCGGAAGGTGCCCTGGCTGTTGCGGCCGAAGGTGGAGGAAAACACGATCACGTCGCGCTCGTCACCCTGCACGTTCTCGACGTTCTTGACGAACACCGACATGTCTTCACCGCCCTCGCTGCGCTCGCGCTCCTGGGCGTACGCGGCGCGGAAGGCTTCGTTTTCGGCGGCGTGGGCTTCCATGTGCTCCTCGATCAGCTCGGCCTGCTTGCGGTTGAAGGTCACCACGCCCACTGACGGGCGCTGCGCGTAAGGCAGCTGCCAGAGCGCCTCCAGGTACTGCACGACACGCGCGGCTTCGGTCGCGTTGCTCTGGTTCTGGTACAGGCCCTCGACCTGGATCAGTTCCAGTGGCTTGAGCTGACGAATGCTCGCCTGGGGGTGGCGCACCGGCACGTTCAGGCGGTTGCCGTAGAACGAGGCATTGGAAAAACCGATCAGTTCGCGGTAGGCCGAGCGGTAGTGGATCTGCAGGGTGGTGCTGGGCAGGGCGTTGCGCGCCAGTTGCAGCAGGTCTGGGCAGTCCTTGATTTCGCGGCGGTTCCAGGTGTCTTCGAACGCTTCGCGTTGTTCCTCGTCGGCGTCCTCGTCAGGCTCATCGCCATCGAACAGCTCGGCCTCGTCACTTTCGACCCGGCTGGAGAAGAACGCCGTCGGCGGCATCTGCTTCTCGTCGCCACTGACCACGGTGACCTGGCCGCGGAACAGCGTCGGCAGGGCAAACTCCACTGGCATCTGTGATGCCTCGTCGTAGATTACCGTGTCGAACAGACCGTTCTTCAGTGGCAGCACCCGACTGGCCACGTCCGGGTTCATCAGCCATACCGGGCGCAATGTCATCAGCCCCAGCGGAGCACCCAGTTCGAGGAATTCACGCAGGCGGCGCGAGCGCTTGCCGGTCAGCCGGGTCACATCCTCCCACTGCTTGCGGCTGCCCAGGCGCGTGGGGTCGATACTTGTGGCCAGCAGTTGGCGGTTGAGCTCACGCATCCGTGTATCGGCTTGAGCCAGGCTGGCAACCTTGGCCTGGGCCTCCTCCTGGCTGAACAGCAGCTCCGGGTTGGCCTGTTCGATGCGGTGTTTCCAGCCCAGCCGCGCTTCGCGGTTGAGCAGGCGGCGCACGGCGGCGTCGAGCTGCTCTGAGGGCAGCAGGTCGAGTTGCGCCTGGCGCTGGCGCAGCAGGGCGAGCAGCTCCAGGTCAGCCTCGGCGAGCTGCCCGGCGCGGGCGCGGAAGCCCTGGTAGGCCGCCAGATGGGGCAAGGCGTCGTGCAGGTGGCTGAGCGCCAGTTCGTTGCTCAGGTTGTGTTCCACGGCATACCGCAACTGTTGAGCCAGTTCGTTGCCAAGCCAGTCTTCGAGCCGCTTGAGCTGGTCAAGGCTGGACTGGCGCACGCCTTGGCGCAGCAGCGAGGCATCCAGCTCTCCGAGCAAGGCCTCCAGGTGTTGTTTGTCGCCGGTAAGCACGGCATCGTCTGCCTGGTGTGCGCGGGGCGACTGTGCCAGTGCCTGCGCCAAAGCCTGGACCTCGACGAGCTGATGGATATCAGCCTTTACCAAGGCAGCCAGCTCCAGGCCTGCCTGCGGAGCAGCGCCGTCCAGGGCCAAGGCCTGGTGAAGTGCAGCCAGTTCGGCGCGCAGGGGGCGCCATTGCTGTTCCAGGTCGATGGCCGCGCGCAGCCCTGGCAGGGCTTCATCCACACGCTCATTACCTTGAGCTTCGAGGAAATCGTGCAGACGCTTGCGTCTGAGCAGGTGCATCGGGTTCATGCGCGTCAGCCAGGAGCGAGCGGCCATGACCTTGGTGCAATCGCTTTCCAGGCCGCGCAGCGACTTGCTGTCTACCAGGCTCAAGGCAGGCGACAGTGCTGTCAGGTAATCGCCTTCGGGCAGTTGGTCGAGCTGCTGCTGCAGTTGCCGCAGCTCATTCAGCATCGCTTCGCCACGCGGCAGCTGCTCGCCGTCCTTGCTGCGGAACAGGGGGAGCCAGCGGGCCAGGCGCAGTCGCTGCTCCTGGCTCAGCCCGAGCAAGGTCGCCACATGGGCGGCCATCCATGCCCGGTACGGCGCAGGGTCGTCGATCTCGAAGCTGGCCGGGTGTGCTTGCAGGGTCGTCTGGCGCTGTAGCTCAGCCTGGCTGAAGGCCAGCAGGCTGTCGGTAAAGGCCTGCAGAGTGGAGCGGTCAGTGGCGAACGGCTGCAACTGCACCAGAGGGCTACCTTCGTAGCGGGCAGGCAGCCACAGGCGTATCAGCGGCGCACAGTTTTCTTCCAGGCGTGTCAGGCTGGCAACGTCAAGCACGGCCAGGCGCTGGCGCAACGCCGGGAATTCGAGCGGTGGCGGCCCGTCTTCGAGCTCGATCAGTTCGCCCAGCAGGCGCCGGTAGCTCAAACCGGTTGCCGGGTCCGGGCGGTGCAGGCTCTGGTGGAAGCGGTCCAGCTCGCCTTCGAGTGTCTCGATGCGCGCCGCCATTTGTTCGCGTTGGCGGAGCAGGCCCTGGCCTTCATCGCCACCGATGAACAGGGTTTCCAGCTGTTCGCGAATATTGCGGATGATCGGTTCGCGGTCGCGATTGACGTCGTTGAGCATGACGATACGCTGCCCCAGCCCTTCGGCTACCAGGCGCTTGTACACCACCTCCAGCGCCGCGTGCTTCTGGCAGACGATAAGCAGACTGCGTTGGCGGCCGATGGCATCGGCGACCATGTTGACGATGGTCTGGCTCTTGCCTGTGCCCGGTGGCCCCTCCACCAGCAAACCCGGGCCTTGGCGCGCTTGCAGCACGGCAGCCTCCTGGGAGGGGTCGCTGG
Source organism: Pseudomonas sp. zjy_15 (assembly GCF_043101865.1). NCBI lineage: Bacteria > Pseudomonadati > Pseudomonadota > Gammaproteobacteria > Pseudomonadales > Pseudomonadaceae > Pseudomonas > Pseudomonas sp. zjy_15. Next base: position 53,156 of record NZ_JBICII010000105.1, on the reverse strand, counting down.
CGACGGTGAAATAGCGGTGCAGTTCCGCCGGCGGGGCCACGGCCTCGTCTTCCTCGCCGGTCCTGAGCCGCAGTGCGGTCTCGAGCCCGCTGCCGGCAGGCGAGAGCGACTTCAGCTGGCGCAGGTCCTCGCCGATGGCCTGGCCCATGAAGGTGACGTGAAACAACACGCCGGCACATGCCAGTTCGTCCTGGTAAGGCACGACCTCCACGCTGCTGGCCGGCAGCCCAACGATGCTGCGCGAGCGCGCAGTGGCAAGCATGCCGAACGCATCCATCACATCGCTGGCGCGGATCGAGGAGCGGCCAAGCAACTCATCGGCCGTCTTGCGCCAGCGCTTGCAGGCCTCGGCCCCGAGTACGCTTTCCAGCGCCGGGTTCAGGCGCACTTCTTCGCGTTCGCTGTCGAAGGCCAGGGCCGCAAGGCCGCGGTTGCCCACTTCCAGCAGCAGCTTCACCGGCCACAACAACAGCGGAATGATGCGTGTGCGCGTGGTGCCGCGCGGATCGCGACTGAGCAGGAAAGGGAAGCCCAGATACAGCCCATCGATGCCGGTGTCGCGTTTGTACAGTGCGCTCTGCCGGTGCAGCGCGTGCAGGCGCGAGGCAATCTGCGGCGTGGCCTGGAAGCATTCAGGGTCCAGGTTCACGGGCCGTTCGTTGCGCAGCAGCAGGTGGTCGAGCAGGGCGGCAGCTGGGTGGCGCTCGCTGTGCAGTTCGTTGAGATCGACCCGGGCGGTTGTCTTGCCGATACTCATGCGCACCAGCGGGCCGCGCATCACTGCGGTTACCACCTTCTTCTCGAAGAACTCGAGGATCTGCGACACATACTGCTGCTTTTGAGGTTCAAGCCACTGGCTTGCCGGAATGGCCAGCAGCACCAAGGCTTGGGGCAGCGGCATGCGCCGTTCCAGGCGGAACTGCTCGGCCCATGCATCCACTTCGGCAACGCCGCAGCGGGCGAACCCGCGTATGCGCTCATCGACGCTGTGGTAAAGATCCTGGCGCGGGTACTGTAACAGCGCTGTGGCAGCGTCGCTGTCGAACCAGCCGACTTCGACACTGTTCGCCAGCTCAGCCGCTTCCTGGATGATCGCGTCCACCGAGCGGAATTGGCCGATCGAAGCGCTGAGCAACACGATCAGGTCTTCCTCGGCGATGATCCGTCGTTCCGCCAACGCCAGCAGGCCGGGGTGCGCGGTATCCGGCAGTAGGCGTTGGCGTGCCTGCCATTCGCTGGCCAGCTTTGCCCGCGAGGTTGACAGCAGGTATACCCTCAACGTCTCTTCGACCAGTTCGATCTGCTGATGCAGGGCACGCTGACGCACCTGCTCGGCGCGCAGTTTGAGGCGAGAAAGCCAGTTGTCGGTCTGCAGTTGCTCCAGCAGGTCGGGCACCGAGCCACTGATCAGTCGGTAGCCTTCCAGCGGATGCTCCAGCAACCAGCCCGGGGTGACGATCTCACCGCGGTGGATCAGCGGGATTTCCGGGTTGAGCAGTTTCAGCGCGAGCATCAAACGGAAATCGTCCTCCAGCCCGTCATGCTGCACCACTTGGCGCAGGCCGGCGAGCAATGAAGGGGAAAGGCCGAGCTGCTCGGCCCAGGTGACGATGACGCCGCGCAACAGATGGTCGAGCGCCTGCTGCCAGTGCTCGGCGTGCGCGGCGGCGAGGGCGAAGACCGCCGGCTTGTGGTAGCGCGTATCGCCCAGTTGCAAGGCAGCACCTTCGCCGTCGTCGCGCTCGGTGAAGGGTGAAGCCGGCGCCTGCACCGGGCGCCCGTCAAGCCAGGCCTCGACCTCGGGCCATTGCCAGCGCTGGTGCCGGTCGCGTGCCAGCAGGCCGCGCAACAGCAGGTTCAGCTGTGGGTCGAGGTCGTCGGGAATCGGGACACCATTGGCCAGTACATGGATGAGGAAGGCATTGGCATGGATGCCCTCGAAGCAGGCCCCTGCGGTCAGTTGCTCGAGCAGGATCATGCCGAGGCTCCACCAGTCCGAGGCGGCCGCCACACCGCCGGCGATGGCTTCAGGGGCCATGTAGCGGCTGGTTTCCAGGGGCGAGACGATGTCCAGGTCGAACTCCGACAGGCGCGCCGAACCAAAGCCGCTGATCACCAGGTCCAGTGGCTCGTGGGCACGTACCAGCAGGCTGCTCGGGCGCAGGTCACGGTGGCGCAAGCCGGCCTCGTTGAAGGCGTGCAGTGCCTGGCCCAGCTCCCGCAGCATATGGCGCACGCTGTGGGCTTCACGGATCACGCCGCCGAGGTCGGCCAGGCTGCCGCCGGTCAGTTCCTCGACCACTTCGAATGCACGGCCATCCCAGCGGCCGGTGGCGATGATTTCGGGCACATGCTCGCGGGGCAGGCGGCGGATCACGTCATAGACCGCTGGGTCCGGCTCCGCACCTGGTCGATAAAGGGTGAGCACCGCCTGGCGAGCGGTTTCCTGGTGCACTGCAAGGTAACGCTCGCGGACGCCGTCGGTATTGCTGATCTGGCGGATCAGCGACCAGCCGTCGATCAAGGTTTCGCTGGCTGCGGGCGCATCGTCGACCGGGGCAGCCGGCACACCGTTGGCCGCTGCTGACTGGGCCGGCGAAGCATCGCACTGCAGGCACATCAGGTCGCCAGGGTCCATGGCATGGCCGTTTTCACAGACGAGGCCGGGCGCTGGAGATGTGTCCGTCGGCGGGAGATTGTCCACGGTATGGATGATCTGCGGGCGCCAGCCGTCAGCGTGGATCGGCTCCCCGGCCAGGTCCCAGTTGCAGGGGTGCTGGTCGACGGTGCCCTCGCAGAACATTTCCTGTACCGGGCGTGCGGTGTTGCAGTTTGGGCAATAGCGAATCATTGGGCGAATTCCGGTCAGTGGCGGTGCACGCTGGTGCTAACCTGGTGGCCTTGCGCGTTCAAAAGGTCGCGCAGACGCAGTACGTCATCACGCCGAGGGATCCCTGCCATCCACACGCTACCGTTCTCGTCGAACATCAGGTCAAGGGCCTGGTCAGCGGGTTGCAGGGGACGCTGGTAGCTGGCAAGGCGTTCATGGCCGAGCGGGGTCAGCAGGTTCAGGCGCTGATTGTCGCTGCCACGCAAGGCCAGGGATTGTTCGCTGCGTTTGTCGAAGGGGTCGCTGATCAACGCATCGATCAGGCCTTCGGCTTGTTGCAGTTGGGGTTGCAGTTGCTCCAGCGAGTAGCCGCTGTACACCAGAATGTCCAGTGGGCTCGACTGGCGAAGACCTTGGAGCATGGCGAGCAGGGCAGGGAACTGGTCGAAGGGTTCGCCGCCGGAGACGGTGATGCCCTCAGCCTCGGCCAGCCAGGGCATCAGTTGCTTCAGCAACTGTGCGATGCCCGCACGGCGCTTGCCTGGCCCCCAGGTGTCGACGGAAATACACCCTGCGCAGCGGATGCTGCAGCCCTGAAACCAGATGCCCAGGCGACGACCAGGGCCGAGGGTGGTGACCGGGAAGTGCACGCGGGACAGGCTCAGTTCCATGGTCAACGGCGTTCCAGGGTCAATTCGCCGACACCCAGACGGCTGATGGTGAAATGCTCGCCAGGTTGAGCGTCCTGGTCGAACAGGGCCCGCGCCAGCGGGTTGAGCAGATGCGCCTCGAGCTGGTTGCGGATGCCACGGCCGCCGTTGGACAGGTCGCGCAGACACAAAGCGTGCAATGCCTGGCGCGCCTCAGGGGCGATGGCCACGTGCAGTTTCTGCTGCTGCAGGTCCTTGAAGGTGCCATCGACCATTTGTTCGAAGATCTGCTGACCGACATCCTCACGAATGAAGTCGAACACGATGACGTTCTCGCCGATACGGTTGAGGATCTCCGGACGATTGAGCACCTGCTTGAAATGCCGGTCGATCTCGCAGTGGACTTTCTCCCGAACCTGCTCGTAAGGCTCGCCCGGCAGCACGTTGGCAATGCGCTCGCCATTCTCGCCCAGGCGGTAGATGCCCAGGTTGGAGGTGAACACGATCAGCGCCTCGGAAAAGTACACCCGGTCACCGCGACCGGAGGTCAGTACGCCGTCGTCAAGAATTTGCAGGAACTTGTCGAGGATGCGCGGGTGGGCTTTTTCGATCTCGTCGAACAGCACCACACTGAAGGGTTTCTCGCGAATCGCATTGGTCAGTTCGCCACCGACGTCGTAACCGACATAGCCGGGTGGTGCGCCGATCAGGCGCTGGTCGGCATGTTCTGCACTGAATTCCGACATGTCGAAACGGATATACGCGCTTTCGTCGCCGAACAGCAGGCTGGTCATGGTTTTGGCCAGCTCGGTCTTGCCCACCCCGGTCGGCCCAGCCAGGAAGGCTACGCCACGCGGGCGATTGCCCTTGCGGCTGGCGCCGACGCCGGTCATTGCCCGCTTGACGATGTCGAGCATGTGGGTCACGGCGTGGTCCTGGCCTTTTACCCGTTGGTGCACCAGTTCTTCGCCCTGGCGAATGCGCTGGCGATCGATGCGCAGCCAGGGGTCTTCGGTGACACCCACTTTATACCGGCGCACGGCATCAGCGATCTGCACCATGCCCACACCTTCGACCCGTGCGAGTTGCGCGATGGCGCTGAGGTCGAGCAGCAGCAGGCCTTCGGTGTTCTGCACGAAGGCGTCCGCGGCCTGGGCGAGCGCTTCCAGACTCGCCTCTTGGCTACCGGCGAGCCCCTTGAGCAGCGCCGGGGCCAGGGCGCGGCGGGCCAGTTGGTCAGGTTTGGAAACGGGAATGTGGCGAATCCGGGGGTTGTCGACCAGCAGCCAGTCCGGCAGGTCGCCTTCTTTCTCCACCAGCCACAGCAGCGTATTGAAGAAAGGCTTGCGCGTTTGTGGCTGGGGCCGGCTGCGCGCCTGGTGGGCATGCACCAAGGCCTGAGTGAACAGCTGATGCTCGGCCGCGCTCAAGGAATCGCTACGTACCGCCAGGCGCGAGGCGAAGTCGATGATCAGGGCGACAGGCGTATCGGTGCGTGCCAGCAGCCGCTGCATGGTGGCGGCCAGCAGGTCGATACCCGCAGGCGCGGCGCCGTTCACCGGGGTCAGGCCGAGTTCCTGGAGCAGGGCTTGGCCCGGTGCCGGGTCGTTGCCGGGCTTGCCAAGCACACGAAAACCAGCCACCGGGTCCCAAGCCAGCACATGGCCATAGCCGGTGTCGAGCAGGGCATTGCACAGGGTCTGGTTGAAGCTCTGGGCCGTGACCGTGCCAGGAACGACCTCACAAGCCTGGAGGTCGCGGATGTTGCCCGACAGGACGAATTGGCTTTTCAGTGGCAGGAAGCGGACGAGGTCACGCATCCAACGCGGGGTTTGAAACGGTGTAGTCCCTGACATGTTCAACTCGTCTAGGTTGTATCCTTGGCAGGGTATTGGTCCTTGCGCGCATTTTCCAGTATTGCTGTCTGAAAGTTCAGCGCGTTGGAGGGCAGCATTTCAAGTATGCCTCGATACGTACCAAGGATGGCAGCCAGACAAGTCCATGAGTTCAGCAATGGTAGATTTCGGCGCTGATTCAAGGAATTGTGCGTGGTGCTATGGGACAGCGGCGCAGGCTGTAATAATGGGGGCAATTACACGGGCCATGTCATGCTGACCATCACCAATAACGTGCATCTGCCGGATGCCGACATCGAACTGACATACATTCGCGCGCAAGGCGCGGGTGGGCAGAATGTCAACAAGGTGTCCAGCGCGGTGCACCTGCGCTTCGACATCCCGGCATCGTCGCTGCCCGAGTTTTACAAGGAGCGGCTGTTAGGGCTGCGTGACAGTCGCATCACCGGTGACGGCGTGTTGATCATCAAGGCCCAGCAGTACCGCACCCAGGAGCAGAACCGCGCTGACGCACTGACGCGTCTTGCCGAGTTGATCATCGCTGCCGGCAAGACCGAGAAGAAGCGCCGCCCCACCAAGCCGATCCTCGGCTCGAAGACCCGCCGGCTCGAAGGAAAAGCCAGACGCAGCACTATCAAGAGGGGGCGGGGCAAGGTGGAGTTCTAGGCTCTGTACGAAAAGTCTTGAGACGCAGGTCAGGCAAGGCGAAAACAGCCGAGGAACGGCCGGGGTCGCGCCCGACTGTACTGGAGTACATGAGCATTCCGAGGCTGTTTTCAACGCAGCATGAACAAGTATCAAGGCTTTTCGTACAGCGCCTGGGCTCTACAGTGCGGCTGCATCAAGCGCATGTACGGCTGGCTAAAAGAGAGTGTCAGATGAACAGCCCGCCCGACGACGCCTAAAGACTGTCAGGATCCCAAGGAAACAGCCGCATCCGCGAGTTCAGCTACCTGCAAAAGGATTACCCGGACAGCGACACATTCACCCTGTATTTCTCCGCGCCGAGTGATGTGCGTGACGTCGCCTTTCACATCGAAAACCCGCGCGAGGTCCTGGGCCTCGAAGACAGCCAATGGATGTATTTGCCGGTCAGCCGACAGACCCGAAGGATTTCCACCACCGACAAACGCGGGGCGTTCATGGGTAGCGACTACTCCTATGGCGACCTCGACCAGATCGACAGCACTACCCACAGCGAAACCGAGGACTTCATCGCCGGTACTCGCTCTCGGCTGCGCTTCAACCAGTTGCAGTACAACGTCGCGCTGGACGACCGCCTGTTCACGCAGACTGCGATCAAGTGCGGGCTGATAGCCGGCGACTTGCCGGAATACGCCGTGTCTGCCCATCCTCGGCATGCTGACGTTGCTGACCACGTCGATGACGGTGTACGGCAGTATGTACCTGTTGGATATCGATTTGAACATCGGTACCACACTGGTGACGTTCCTGGTGGTGGGCGTCGTGGATTACGCCGTTCACCTGCTGTCACGGATCAGGATGCTGGTGCAGAAGGGCATCGAGATCGACGAGGTTATCCTGGCGGCCATGCAGGGCGTCGGGCGCTCGACGGCGGTCAACGTCGTGATCTTCTCGATGGGCTTTGTCGCGCTACTGTTCTGCGCCTACAAAACCGTCATTGACCTGGGTGTATTGGTGATACTGGCGCTGTCATCCAGCGGCTTCATTAGCATTTTGCAGGTCACGCTGATTTCGCCGTGGTTCTTTGCCGCGATTGTGCCGCAGCCAGCAGTGCAAGAGGGTGAGCAGCCGGGGGTGGGGCTGTGCCAGGCTAAATCGCCGGGGCGCCTGCGTGCTGAAAACGGCACCGTGCGCCATGGCCGTTCAGGGGCAGCGGAGCGGATTCAGCGGGCTTTTTCCAGGTGTTCGAACTGGCATCGCATCTGAGCATCTTTGAGGCTCAGCTCAAACTCAACCAAGCCGTCATGCACTTGCTGCAATGTCTGGATCTGCCCCATCAATTCCTGCTTTTTGCTATCGATGGCCTGCATGGCCAGATCCCAGGGCAGCGCCTGGCCGCGATGATCCTGCAGAATGGCCTGCATTTCCTTTAGCTTGAAACCGAGTTGCTGAGCGCATTTGATGAAGGTCAGCAGCTCTACGCTTTGCTGGCTGTAGATGCGGTACTTGCCTTCGCGCTGCGGGGGGGGCAACAGGCCGATTTCTTCGTAATGTCGAATGCTTTTGACGGTGGTGCCCGACAGTTGGGCCGCTTTGCCGATGTACATGAAAATCCCTTTTTTGACGCATCAGAGGCGAAAAGATGTCGCGTGCTCGTACAGGCGCGCGACATCTTTGCACGAGCATCAGGGTGTGGGAAGCCTGGACAAGGTGTCACAGCAGGGAGGCTCGGCTGGGCAGCGCAGGGGCACGGCCCGACCGGGGCCGATCAGCGGCTGGCGACTGCCTGGACTTGTTTGAGCCAGGCTTCGCGCTGTTGCGGCTTGGAGCCCAATATCGGACCGAAGGTCAGGGTTTTCAGGGTTTTTATGCCGCAGAACTCCAGGGTGGTCTTGCGCATTTGGTGCAGGCCCGGCATGCGATACACCCACCGGTAGTACCACGGTGGCGTGTCCATGGTCACCAAAAGGTGAGCCGTGCGGCCCTTGAGCAGCTTATCCGGGAAGGGCGAGCCCTTGCGGTACTTGAAGGCAAAACCGGGCAGAAACACGCGGTCGAAGAACCCCTTGAGCAACGCCGGAATGCCGCCCCACCAGATCGGGTACACCAATGTCAGGTGTTCGGCCCAGGTAATGTCGTTCTGTGCGTCGATCAAATCGGGCTCAAGCAACTGGATCTGGTTATAGCCATCGTGCAAGACCGGATCGAAATCCAGGGTGTCCAGGCGCAGCAGGCGCACCTCATGGCCTGCTTGCGTGGCGGCCTCGACATAACGTTCGGACACAGCGCCGCAAAAGCTGTTGTTCGAAGGGTGGCCGAGGATTACGAGCATGCGTTTGCGCTTCATGACAAACTCCAGGTAATGAAGTGCCAAGGGTAAAGTCTGCCCCTTACGGTAGAGTCAAGCCTTGCCGGTTAGCGGTAGAGACAAACAGTCCAGCAGCGCTCGGGTGTCGCCCGGCAAACCGTTGAATGAGGGGGCGCAGAAACGCAATGTGCGTTTTTCCGGCAGCTACGAGTGGATTACAGTGGAAGCACCGAGGGGGGCGGTGTCTAACGTGCAATCCGTCACCCAGTCGCTGTTAAGTCACACCTTCATGGAACAACAGTGTCCAGCCATGTCGCAGCATCAGATTGCGACCTCACCGTCGATATCTTCGTCCGATTTACAGCGTGGCCCGCATTGGCGAGCATGGTTTGCGCCAGGTTTTCCGGCAGGGTGGTGAGGTTGCGCCCGCTTCGGATGTCAGCCTCCAGCAAACCCAGGAACGCACCGATGGCAGGGGCCTCATGGATGGCTTCTACGCGGCTGACCACGACTTCCCCGGCGTGTACGTCGAATGCGATCTTGCCACCCGTGTCGAGGCCTAAAAGCTGGCGAACGGACTTGGGCACTGTGACCTGCCCCTTCGAGGTCAACGTGGCGATTTCGTGGAGGCAGGCATGAGCGTTCTCCCGGACGTATTGATTGAGTGGTAAGGAATAACCCTTACATGGTCAATCTTGGTTTTCTGCTGATCAAGCAAAGGCGGGGAGGACGCTCAGTAGCGCCGCAGGATGAGTTACACCACCTCTCGGGACACGATCCTCTAAAGACTGTCAGGGTCCCCAAAGAACATCTGTATCCGCGACCGCAGCCACCGCTCCGCGGGGTCATTGTCCTGTGCCCCGCGCCAGGCCATGTGCAGTTCGAAACTGCGCACGGGTATCGGCAGATCCTCGGCCCGCAAGCCGCCGGCGGCCGTCAGTGCATCCGCCGTGTAGTCCGGTACCGTAGCCACGATATCGGTGCCTGCCAGCAAGCTCCCCAGCCCGTTGAACTGCGGTACCGCCAGCACCACGTGGCGCTTGCGGCCGATTTCTTCCAGGGCTTCGTCGATGAACCCGGACAAGTCCCCGGCAAACGACACCAGTGCATGGGGCCGGGCGCAGAAGTCATCCAGGGTGATGCTGCCGGGTACGCTGTCGGCGCGCAGCAGTTTCGGCATGCTGCGGCGCAGCACCTTGCGCTTGGCGTTGGCCGGCAGTTCGCTGGTGTAGCTGACACCCACCGAAATCTCGCCCGAGGCCAGCAGGGTTGGCATCAGCAAGTAGTTGACCCGTCGCACCACCAGCACGATACCCGGCGCCTCGGCGCGAATGCGCTTGAGCAGTTGCGGCAGCAAGGCGAACTCGGCGTCGTCCGACAGGCCGATGCGGAACACCGCATTGCTGGTGGCCGGGTCGAATTCGGCAGCGCGGCTGACTGCAGTGGAGATCGAATCCAGCGCCGGTGACAGCAGGGCAAAGATCTCGTGGGCTCGTGCCGACGGCTCCATGCTGCGCCCTGTGCGCACGAACAGCGGGTCATCGAACAGGTTGCGCAGGCGCGACAGCGCCGCGCTGATGGCCGGTTGGCCGAGAAACAGTTTTTCTGCGGCACGGGTCACGCTGCGCTCGTGCATCAGCGTTTCGAACACAATCAGCAGGTTGAGGTCAACACGACGCAGGTCGTTTCGATTCATCGGTGCGCTTCGCCTAATGTGGGGCAGAGGTGAATCTTAAGGCCAAAGGCTGTTACCCTGCACGGGTTTAGGGGGACCAATCGCAGGGAAAGTCAGGTGCCCAATCGATGACAAGCATGTCGACTATTAATGGCCACTGATGGTCTAACGGGCAAAGCCCGGATAGAGTCAGTGGTAATTAGAGGTTCACAAAGGCGAGGTATGCGATGTCCCGCATGATCCGTTTCCACAAGTTCGGCGCTGCTGATGTGCTCCGTTGCGAAGACCAGGCCGAACCGTCACCCGCTGCCGACGAGGTGCAGATCCGTGTCGAAGCGGTTGGCGTCAGCTGGTATGACGTGCTTTGGCGCCAGAATCTGGCACCGTCCCAGGCACGTCTGCCAGCAGGGATCGGTCATGAAATGGCCGGGGTGGTGACGGCGGTCGGTGAAGGGGTCGATGACATTGCCGTCGGTGACCGGGTTGCCAGCTTCCCGGCCACCAGTGCCAACGACCACCCGGTTTACGGCGATGTCATCGTATTGCCGCGTACGGCCATTACTCGCTACCCGAATGTGCTCACCCCGATCGAGGCCAGCGTGCACTACACCCCGCTGCTGATTGCCTATTTCGCCTACGTAGACCTGGCACGGGCCAAGGCCGGGCAGACAGCATTGGTCACCGATGCCAGCCATTGCGCCGGGCCTGCCTTCGTGCAGCTGGGCAGGGCCCTGGGGCTGAAAGTGTTCGCCGCCACCAAGGATGCGGCGCAGCGAGAGTACCTGCTGGGTCTGGGCGCAGACAAAGTGATTGTCACTGAAGAGCAAGACCTGCTGTTGCAGATTGGCAAGTACACCGATGGCCGCGGCGTGGACATGGTGCTCGATGGCATGGGTGGCCCGCAGATGTCGCTGTTGGGCGATGTGTTGGCGCCGCGTGGCAGCCTGGTGCTGTACGGCCTGCAAGGCGGCAACCAGACACCGTTCCCGGCCTGCGCGGCATTCCAGAAAAACATTCAGTTCTATGTGCACTGCATCGGTAATTTCACCGGCAAGCCAGAGCTTGGCATCAGCCAGGACCAGGTGGCACTGCAGCGTGCCTTGCGCGATATCAACCAGTTCACCGCCGACCAACTGCTGACGCCGCAGATCATCAAGGTGTACCCGTTCGAGCAGGTGGTCGAGGCGCATCGTTACATGGACCAATGCCCGTGCGGCGGGCGGGTGGTGCTGGACATGGCGCAACACTGACGGTTACTGAAATGACCAGAAAACCCGGGCAGGCCCCGGGTTTTTTGTGCGCGGGGTAAAGTGATCCAACTTTTTAAGTAGGACTGTTCCTACAATAAGTTGCGACGCGGACTACATATAAGTCAGTGGTCTTTGGGGTTTCAGAAATATCCCGCCAAATATTCAGCCTTGAACGCTTTTCCCTTGCGAGCCACTGTGAACTGACGCGGTCGCTGAATGGTTTTTTTACCGTGAACTGTGTCTTCAATTCGCGCTGCCTCCCTCTCGATAATGGCCCAATGATAGTTTGTGCAAGGAACCTGGGATGAGCATGGCTATGCCTGGTATAGAGCAGCATGTGACAGCGACAGGGCATCGCAGTGGTGGTTTTTTCTCGATGGCTTGGCGACAGTGAAGGGTTCCGTCATTACTTTCATTTGGTTGTAGGAAATTTCTTCTGGGTAAGTTTGGCGCATGTTCAAGTTGAAATGGTTGGTACGGCATGCGCTGGCTGCATGAAGTTGATGAGGTGATTGCGTGACTGCTATTCACGACCAGGCGATGCATTATATCTACCAGCAAGTACTCGAGCGCTTGTTGAACCACATGTCTCAGGCGCAGCGCGCTTCCTTGCAGTTGTTGATACAACGCCTGTTGGTTGCTGCAGGTGGGCCCGAGTACATCGGTACTTTCAGCTTGCAGCTATTGCAAGGTAGCGACCGCCATAGCAGCCGGCTGCTGGCCATGTTGCGTGCCGCGCAACTGAGTATTGCCCTGCGTTCGCCGGTAACCTTCCAGTTGCGGGTATTGGTGGTCAGCCTGCCGGTTGCCGACAGCGCCACGCTGGAAGCTCACGAGCGCAGTTTTAGCGCCCTGTTCATGCAGGATGACCCGCGGGTGCAATTGCAGATGATCGAGGGGCGCGCAGTGGTGCCGTTCAGTTGTCGGCTTTCGGTAGTGCCTGAGCGCTGGCTGCTTGCCAGGGATGCGTTGTTGATGTTCGGCCACATGATCGATGCCAGGCCTGAAGCCCTGCTGGGTTGCCGCTTGCACCTGGAGCTGGCGGGGGCTGTGGATCATGCGCTGCAGTCGGCGGTGCCTCCCGATGCATTGGTCACTGCCGTGTCCGGGTTCCAGCGGCGCCGATACCTGGCGTGGGCCCGGCGTAGCCTGCGCCTGGCCGGCGAGCGTGGCCCGCATGCAGTGCACCAGTGCCTGGCGGCACTGGCCCAAGGTCTGAGCCGATTGCACGGCGCTGTTGGGGGCGCACCGGGTGGCCAGCACGGGCTGATACCGGGCGCCGTACCGGAGCGTGCGACGGTGCGGCTGATTGCTATTGATGACCTGCTACCGCACTTGCTTGAAGAGCAGCAGCTTGACGCGATGCTGGGTTGTCACTTCGAGGCTGCTGCGGATGCTTTGCCGCTGTCTGAGTTCGTCGACTCGCTAGCCACGGCACAGTTGCATGAACTGCGTGCCCGCAGCCTGGAGCCGCAGGCCGGTCGCCCAGCGCTGAAGCTGGCAGGGCAGGCGGGTGGCAGCAAGCAGCGTGACGCCACCCCGTTGCTATTTGGCAAAGCCTACGGCATCAATCAGGCCCAAATGATGTGCCTGCTGTTCAGCCCGTTTGCCAGGCAGGGGAAAAACCTCGAGCGGTTCTTGCAGTGCCGGCATGCCGACATGGTAGTGGCGTTGCCGTACCTGCACAGGGCCTTGCAAGGCAAACCCTGCCCTGACGCAGTCAAAGCCTGGCTGGTGAACACCAGTGGCCTGCCGTTGGGGCAACTGCGGCAGATTTATGATGGCCAGTTACCGCTGACGGGATGGCGCCTGCTTAACAACCTGGCCCGCCGCGATGTACACCTGAGGCTGCTGCCGAAACAGGCGTTGGGGCGGCGGCGTGGTGCTGCGGGGCTGCCTTGATGGGGCGAGCGGCCCCTGGCGAGTTCGCGTATCGCAAGGTGTATCGCTACCTGGAAGCGTTGATCGACCAGGCTGCCGGCGTTGACACATGCCGGTTGCCGTCATTGCGTGAACTGTCCCGGCGGCTGCGGGTGTCGTTGGCCACGGTGCAGAGTGCCTACAGCCTGCTGGAAGAGGAGGGCCGCGTACATTGCCTGCCGAGGTCGGGCTATTACGTACAAAACGCTGGCAAAGATCAGGCTGTAGAGGTGGCGCGGCAGCCTCCCTTGCCGACGCAGCCACTGTTGGAGCGCATTCTGCTTGGTCACGAACGGCGTTTGGCGCGTCGGCGTGATCGCAGCGTCGCCTCGTGGGAAGCGGTTGGCAGCGCCCGTTTGCGTAGCGCTGTGGCTGAGCGATACACCCGCTGCTCCAACCAGTACTGGCAGGCCGATGACGTCCAGTTGGCCCCCGATGTGCTGGCGTTACTGGAGACACTGCTCAGGGCACTGGCCATGCAAGGTGGTACTGCGTTGGTGCATTCGCCCTGTTGCTGGCAAGTGTTGCGCGCCTTGGCGCGTGTCGGCATGCGCGTGCTGGAGGTACCACGGGATGCCCGTGGCAACCCCGAACTGCACGCTTTGGCCCAACTGCTTGGGAGCGAGCCGGTAAGCCTGTTGGTCATGCCGTCTTGCCTGGGCATGCCACAAGGGCGGCTGGTTTCACCGTATTATCAGCAGCAGCTTGGGTTGTTGCTCGGCCAACACCCGATATGGCTGCTGGAAAACGACCTGGACAGCGAGCTCTGTTACGACGGGCCGCCGAGCACACGCCTGCGTGACTGGATCGACCCGCGCTGGCTGTTGGTGATGGGCACGTTCGAGGCCGCGGTGGGGGCAGAGGCGCCGTATGCCTATTTACTGAGCCGTGACACCGTGTTGGCCAAGGCATTCGCCGAGCGAGCGTTTCGGCTTGCGCCGCTTCGCTTGCAGGCGCTTGCTCATATGCTCGGCAAGGGGGAAATCGAAACGCACCTGGTACAGCAGCGCACAGACTTGCAAAGGCGTACGCAATATCTGGCGCATGTGCTGCAGTCGCAATTCGGCCAGCGCGTGGTCTTCGAGAGGCCGCAAGGTGGGCAAATGCTGTGGGTGAGCTTCCGCCAGCCGCTGGCGTGGGACGATATTGTCGCAGCGTTGGCAGGTTCTGCATTGCATGCACTACCGGGCGAGCAGTTCGGTCTGCCGGGGCATTACCCTCAACACCTCGCATTGATCTGGCTGCGGGGGGACCCGGATGAGCTGCAACTGGCGGTAAGGCGACTGGCGCAGGCGCTTGAGGTGCGCTGCGGGCGAAGCACCCGCTTCTCAAGTTGAGATCAAGGCGCTTGCAGGCACCGGCATGTGCTGCGAAGGGGCCGACAAGTCAAGAGAACGAGTCAACGGGCTGACCCACGGCTCTTGTCAGCTACGCTTTTCTGTATGTATAACCAGTGTCTGTTTTTGCTACCTGATGCCATCCCGTGATTGCCCATTCCGTCGACGACCCGTTCTACTACCTGCATAACTTCCGCCAGGTAGTGTCGTGGGTCGAACAGCGCTACCAGGACCTGCTCGATGACCAGGAACTGGCCTTCATCCGTGCCTTCAGGCAACTGCAAGCGCCAGCCCAGGCCTTGATGGTGCGTATGGTCATGCGCAAAGGCGAGTTGTTTCGCAGTGATCGGCTCGACTACGCCGAAATCGGCGATACCGCACTGGCGCTGCAGCCGTTGTTGGCCCTCGGCTGGGTACGGGAACCCGAGCAACTGGACCTTGAACAGCTGTTCGCCTTGCTGCGCAAGGAAGAACTGGCCCGCTGCTTCGCCCGGCAACTGAGCCGCCCGCGCGCTGCCAAGCATGAGCTGTTGGCACAGTTGCAGCCCCTGGCGCTGGCGGCGCGGTCACTGGGCGAATGGTTTCCCGACAGCGAGGTGCGCATTCTGCAGTGGTGCCTGCAACCTCTGTGCGACCGCATGCGCCTGCTGTTCTTCGGCAACCTGTACCAGGACTGGTCAGACTTCGTCCTCGCCGACCTGGGCTTGCTGCGTTACGAGCAGGTACCGTTCAGCTCTGATTCTCGCGCCCTGCAGCAACGTGCCGATGTCGACTTGGCGATGGCGCTGCACCAGTGCGCCGAGCGCCTGGAGCAGGGCGGCGACCCGGTGCCGATCCTTGCCACCCTGCAGGGCCTGCACAGCGACAACCCCTGGCTGGCCCGGCGCCATGCGCGGCTGCAATTCGCCGTGGGCCAACAATGCGAGCGCCTGGGTGAATGGGACCTGGCCACGGCCGTGTATGCGCAGTGCAACCATCCCCAGGCGCGCATTCGCCAGGTGAGGGTGCTGGAGCGCAGCGAACAGTGGCACCAGGCCCATGCACTGGCATTGCAACTGGCTGCGGCACCGGCCAACGCGCTGGAGGAGCAGGCGCTGCAGCGCATGCTGCCACGGCTGGCGCGCAAACTCGGCGGCCCGCCCCAGCGGCGCCAGCGCACCACGCCGCTGGAACTGATCGAGCTCGAGCTGCCCCGCGGGCATGCTGCGCTGGGCGTTGAAGAAGCCGTGCGTCAGCACCTGATGCAAGAGGGGGGGCAGGCGCATTACGTGGAGAACACGCTGTTCAACAGCCTGTTCGGCCTGTTGTGCTGGGAGGCCATCTTCGCCCCGGTGCCCGGCGCATTCTTCAACCCGTTCCAGGCCGCACCACAGGACCTGCACGACAACGACTTCCAGCAACGGCGCAGTGCACTGTTCGAGCGCTGCCTCGGGAAGCTCGACGATGGCAGCCATCGTCAGGCGATTCTCGACTGCTACGTGGCCAAACAGGGGCTGCAGTCGCCGTTCGTGTTCTGGTCCATGCTCAGCGAGGCGCTGCTGGAGCAGGCCTTGGCCTGCCTGCCGGCCGCTGCGCTCAAGCAATGTTTCCTGCGCCTGTTGCAGGACATTCGCAGCAACCGTGCCGGCATGCCCGACCTGATCCAGTTCTGGCCCGAGCAGGGCCGTTATCGCATGGTCGAGGTCAAGGGGCCTGGTGATCGCCTGCAGGACAATCAGCTGCGCTGGCTGGAGTTCTGCCGGCAACACGGCCTGCCGGTCGCGGTGTGCCACGTGCGCTGGAGCGAATCGCCTTGAGTTACAGCGTAGCGGTGCGCGCCTTGTGTGAGTTCAGTGCCAAGGTCGGCGACCTGGACCTGCGTTTCACGCCGTCGCCCACCGCCCAGGAGGGTATCGAAGGGCATCAGCGGATAGTGGCACGGCGTGCTGCTGGCTACGAGTCGGAAATCACCCTTGAAGGCCAGTTCGAAACCCTGACGGTGAGGGGCCGTGCCGATGGCTATGACCCTGGCAGCAATCGCCTGGAAGAAATCAAGACGCACCGTGGCGATCTGGCGCGTCAACCGGCCAATCACCGTCAGTTGCACTGGGCACAGGCCAAGGTCTATGGCTGGTTGATGTGCCAGGCGCGACAACTGCCGGCCATCGAGGTGGCGCTGGTGTACCTCGACGTGGACAGCGATGGCCAGACGCTGTTCAGTGAGCACTGTTCGGCTGCCGAGTTGCGGGCCTTCTTCGAAACCCAGTGTCGGCGCTTTCTGGGCTGGGCCCGATTGCAGCAACAACGCTTGGCCGAACGTGACCAAGGCCTGCTGGCGCTGAGTTTCCCGTACCCACAGTTCCGAAAGGGACAGCGGCAGTTGGCTGAAACCTTGTACAAGGCGGTTAGCACCGGCCGTTGCCTGATGGCCCAGGCCAGCACCGGCATTGGCAAGACCCTCGGTACCTTGTTCCCGCTGCTGAAGGCCATGGTGCCGCAGCAGCTGGACAAGCTGTTTTTTCTCACCGCCAAGACACCAGGCCGGGCGCTCGCGCTGGACACCATGCGCCAGATCACCGATGCCACGCCACAACCTGCGTTGCGCACACTGGAGCTGATCGCTCGCGACAAAGCCTGTGAATACCCGGACAAGGCCTGTCATGGTGAGTCCTGCCCATTGGCCGCAGGCTTCTATGACCGTTTGCCGGCTGCGCGCGAGGCTGCTGCAGCAGTACCGTTGCTCGACCGAGCCAACCTGCGTGAAGTGGCCTTGGCGCACCAGGTATGCCCGTACTACCTGGGCCAGGAGATGGCGCGCTGGGTCGACGTGCTGGTCGCCGACTACAACTACTACTTCGACGCGCATGCGTTGCTGTTCGGCCTTACCCAACTCAACCAGTGGCGAGTGGCAGTGCTGGTGGACGAAGCGCATAACCTGGTCGAGCGTGGGCGCGGCATGTACAGCGCCAGCCTTGACCAGGGCCAGCTGCTGGCGTTGCGCCAGAGCAAACCGCCTGGGCTGGTCAGTGCGCTGGAGCGCCTCAACAGGCAATGGAACGCGCTGTATAAAGAGCAGCGTGCGCCGTACCAGGCCAGCGAGTCGCTGCCTGAAGGGCTGTTGCGCGCCCTGCAGCAGTGCGTTGGGCTGATTCAGGAGCAGATGAACCAGGCGCCCACGCACATGGACCCCCAGGTGTTGCAGTTCTATTTTCAGGCCTTGCAGTTCTGCCGGGTTGCCGAACTGTTCGACGAGCACTTTCTGTTTGACATCAGCCAGCGCCAGGGCCCGCGCAAACGGCGGCTGGCCACCCTGTGCCTGCGCAATGTCACCCCGGCACGGCTGCTGGCACCACGCATGCAGGCGGCGCGCAGTGTGACGCTGTTTTCCGCCACGTTGAGCCCACGGCACTTCTACAGCGACCTGCTGGGCATGCCAGCCGATACCGCCTGGCTGGAAGTGGCCGCCCCGTTCCGTGCCGAACAGCTGGAAGTGCGCATTGCCAGCCAGGTGTCCACCCGTTACCAGCAGCGCCAAGCCTCCCTGGCGCCGATCGTTGACCTGATTGCCCGGCAGTATCAGCGCATGCCGGGTAACTACCTGGCGTTCTTCAGCAGCTTCGAATACCTGCAACAGGTGGCAGGGTTGTTGGCCGAGCGGCATGGTCAGATTCCGCTGTGGGCACAGGCGCCGGGCATGGACGAGGCGGCCCGTCAGGCATTTCTCGATCGCTTTGTCGCCGATGGCCGAGGTGTGGGCTTTGCCGTATTGGGCGGTGCTTTCGGCGAAGGGGTGGATTTACCCGGCACGCGGCTGATTGGCGCGTTTGTCGCCACCCTGGGGCTACCTCAGGTCAACCCGGTCAACGAGCAGTTCAAACAGCGCCTGGGGCGGCAATTTGGTGCGGGTTTCGATTACGCGTATCTCTACCCGGGCGTGCGCAAGGTTATCCAGGCGGCGGGCCGGGTTATTCGGGGTGACCAGGACCGGGGCGTACTGGTGCTGATTGACGAACGCTTCGCCGAGCCCCGGGTGCAGCAGATGTTTCCCGACTGGTGGCCGGTGGCTATTATCTAGCGGTCTTTGCCTTGGGCGATCAGCTGCAATCGGGAGGGTGACCAATCCACTCATGCTGGCACACCGCTGCAAGGCGGCCCAGCCGCGTCAACCGGGCATTCCATCTGCCCGGGGCCGCAGCAGGATCGGCAGGTAATGGCGCAGGAACAGCAACAGCGCCAGGCTCCAGCACAGTGTAGAAACGCTTACCCCCAGCGATGTGAACAGCGGCAGAATCACCCGGGTCAGGGTCGCCAGTTGCATCAGGGCAAAGGCCCAGGCAATGCTGGTCGGTACCTGCAATGGCCTGCCGGTGTGGCCCAGGCTGACCCGCGCCATCATGGCCAGGATCAGCCCGGTCATGGCGCCAACGGTTAGCGCGTGGGTCACCAGGCTCGGGCTCAGGGCCACCCCGCTGTGCCACAGCGCCATGCCCAGGCAGGCCAGGGCGATCCAGGCGTAGGCCAGGTGCAGCGACCACAGCAACGGTACGCGCCACAGGCCACGGTCGTGCCACAGCACCAGTCGGGTCGCGTGCAGCGCGAACAAGGCGAAAAACAGCACCGCCAGACTTGCTTGTGGTGTATCGGCCAGGCCGGTGGCGAACGCCAGCGGTACTGCCACGCTGAGCAACAGACAGGCACGGTCCAGCCAGGGACGGGCAGGGGCTGCGCCAAGGTTACCCAGGCCGCGGCGGGTAAAGAACGGAATGACCCGGCCGCCGAGCACGGTCATCATCGCCGTCATCAGCCACAGCCCGGCAAATATACCGCGACGCTGCCACCGTTCGTCCTGGTGTAACCAGCCGGCCAAGGTCAACCACTGGCAGGCGGCAATCAACAGCACCAGTACGACGATAGGGTAGTTGTTGCGCAGGCGCCGTTGCACGATCGGTCGTGCCAGGGTCAGTGCCACCAATGGCAGGAAGCTGCCCTCGACCAGTACCAGCACGCTACCCGGTAGTGGCAGAAACCAGCTCACCCGGCCCAGCAGCCAAAGCAGGAACAAGCCCTGCAGCGCCCGCCCGCTCAAGCCCGGGATGCCGCTCCAGCTCTGTACGGCGGTCAGCAGAAAACCCGCGATAACGGCGGTGGCGAAGCCGTAAAGCATCTCGTGGCGGTGCCAGGCGAGCATACCGCCGGGCGGTGCAGGGGCCAGGGCCCCGGCCAGTACGCCGGCCCACAACAGCAGGGCAATCAGCGCAAACAAACTGCCACCCAGGAAGAACGGGCGAAAACCCAAACCCCAGACGGCTTGGCGCGGGCGTGAAGCAGTGGGTTGCAAGAGCATGGGCGGTCCTTGGTTCGTTCAGTAGGCCTCAATTGGGGTAAGATCACGATCCGTGCCAGTTTGCAAAGCCCTTGAATATCAAGGTGATGGCACTTCTCAGGGTCCGAATGACACGTGCGTTTTGCAGTCATTCGGACTGGCTTGTATGTCGTTTTGACTTGCTTCAGGGTTCGCCTGGTTCAGTGCCGGCTGACGCTTCGCTACAGGATTCACGCTTTGTCCGACCTCTCGAAAAATCCGCTGCTGCAGTACATGGCCCGTCTGGCCCCATCCAGCCAGCAAACCATGCGCTACATTCTTCAGGACGCCGCCGACCGGCTAGGTTTCGTCGACTGCAACATCGTCGATGTGCCTTGGCATCGGCTCGAGCCGGGCCATGTGATTGCACTGGTGGCTGCCCTGCGTGCTGATGGCTACGCGCCCAACAGCTCGTCGCTGTACGTCAACGCGATTCGCGGGGTGATGAACGAGGCCTGGCGTCAGGGCCTGATCGACCACGAGCAGCTGTTGCGCATTCGCGAGGTCAAGCCGGCCACAGGCTCCCGTCTGCCGCCAGGGCGCAACCTGCGCCGCAGCCTGATCCGCGAGCTGATGGATGTGTGCGCAGCCGACCCGCGGCCACAGGGGGTACGTGATGCGGCGATCATTGCCTTGCTGTACGGCACCGGCATGCGCAAGTCGGAGTCGGTCGACATCGACCTCGACCAGGTCGACTTCGAGGCGCGCAGCCTGCAGGTAGTGGGCAAGGGCAATCACCAGTTGGTCAAGTATGCACCGCCGTGGGCGTTCGAGAAGCTGCAGGCGTGGCTTGAACTGCGCCGCCAGGACCTGCCTGCCGGGGCGGAGGATGACCCGTTTTTGTTCAACCGCATCCGTCGCGGCAGCCACATTACCCGTGCGCGCATTACCAAGCATGCGATCTACTACATTGCTCGCCAGCGCGGTGCGCAGGTGGGAGTGAAGATCATGCCGCACGATTTTCGCCGTGCATTCATCACCCGGGTGATCGAAGAGCACGACCTGTCGATTGCGCAGAAGCTGGCGCACCATGCCAATATCCAGACCACGGCCATCTATGACCGGCGTGATGACAATGAGCGTCGGCGTGCCGTTGACCGCTTCGATTACTGAGGTCTGATCTTTAGGGGCTGCAAAGCTGCCCCATTTTCACGGGTGCCGGCACCGAAACAGGGCTGGCGCACGCCCCCGCTTTGTGCGCCATCCCCCCGTATGCCCGATGCCAGAGCGGCCGCAGCATAAGTTTCATCATCCTTCACCTGCGGAGTTGGCCCGCAACCTGCTATATCCAGCCTGCGAATTTGATCGAGTGGTCAGGCCGTGCGCGCTGGCAGGCGCCCGCGCCGGACCCTCTAAACGGCCAGCAGGCCACGGATTTCAGGGGCCGCAGGATGTCGCTCGCGGAGCAGATCGAACAACAACAAGACGATGCAGGCTGGAGTGCTCACCTGCAGTTGCGCTTTGTGCAGCGTGACAGCGTGACCCGCCTTGGTGCGTGGAAGCATTTTGGACCTCTTTTGGTGCAGCGGCCTTTCTATCCGGAGGGTGCGCCGTGCCATGTCTATGTCTTGCACCCGCCGGGCGGCATCGTCGCCGGCGACCGCCTGGAACTGGATATTCACCTGGAGCCGGGTAGCCATGCGCTGCTGACCATGCCCGGCGCCAGCAAGTTCTATCGCAGCATCGGCCCGACCGCGCGGTTGGCCCAGCGCTTTCACCTGGCCGCGGGCAGCACCCTGGAGTGGCTGCCGCAGGACAGCATCTTCTTCTCCGGCGCCCGCGCCAGCCTCGCCAGCCGTTTTACCCTTGAGCCGGGCGCCCGCCTGTTGGCTTGGGAAACCCTGTGCCTGGGCCGCCCGGTCATGCACGAGCGTTTCGACCACGGCGCCCTCGACAGCCTTTTGCACATCGTACTGCCTGACGAGGTTGGCCTGCATGAGCGCCTGCGTCTCGAGGGCGGGCACCTGGACAAGCTGGGTGGGCATCCGCTACTCGCCACTTTCTGTGCCGCACCGGC
Organism: Pseudomonas sp. zjy_15; assembly: GCF_043101865.1. Classification (NCBI taxonomy): domain Bacteria; kingdom Pseudomonadati; phylum Pseudomonadota; class Gammaproteobacteria; order Pseudomonadales; family Pseudomonadaceae; genus Pseudomonas; species Pseudomonas sp. zjy_15. The sequence goes on along the minus strand of NZ_JBICII010000105.1, from coordinate 31,327 downwards.
CGATCAGGCCGTGCTGGAGCAGGTTCGCCCGCTACTCGATGAACTGGGCAACCCGGCCGGTGCGACCCTGCTCGGGTCGTTGCTGGTGATCCGCCTGCTCGACCATGACAACCAACACCTGCAACGCACCCTGCAACGCCTCTGGCATGTGCTGCGTCCGGCCATCCTCGGCCTGCCCGCCTGCCCGCCGCGTATCTGGGCTACCTGAGAGAGCGCCATGGAGCTTACCCCGAGAGAGAAAGACAAACTGCTGCTGTTCACTGCCGCGCTGCTGGCGGAGCGGCGTCTGGCCCGTGGCCTGAAGCTCAACTACCCGGAGGCCGTGGCGCTGATCAGCGCCGCAGTGCTCGAAGGCGCCCGCGATGGCCGCACAGTCGCCGAACTGATGAGCCTGGGGCGCGAAGTGCTGACCCGTGAGCAGGTGATGCCCGGTATCGCTGAAATGCTTCACGACGTGCAGGTCGAAGCGACCTTCCCGGATGGCACCAAGTTGGTGACCGTGCATGACCCCATCGTCTGAAACCGCCAAGGAGCGTTGCATGATCCCAGGTGAAATCCAGGTCGCCGCGGGCGACATCGAGTTGAACAGTGGCCGAGAAACGGTCAGCGTCAGCGTGGCCAACCATGGCGATCGGCCGGTGCAGGTCGGCTCGCACTACCACTTCTACGAGGTCAACGACGCGCTGGTGTTCGACCGTGCGCCCACCCTGGGCTTTCGCCTGGACATTCCGGCCGGCACTGCCGTGCGCTTCGAGCCGGGTCAGGCGCGTACCGTGCAACTGGTGGCTTACGCCGGCAAGCGTGAGGTCTATGGTTTTCAGGGCAAGGTGATGGGCGCGCTGGAGGGCAGGGCATGAGCCGTATTTCCCGTCAGGCCTATGCCGACATGTTCGGGCCCACGGTTGGCGACCGCGTGCGCCTGGCCGACACTGCGTTGTGGGTGGAGGTCGAGAAAGACTTCACCATCTACGGCGAAGAGGTGAAGTTCGGCGGCGGCAAGGTCATTCGCGATGGCATGGGGCAGGGCCAGATGCTGGCGGCCGAGGCCATGGACCTGGTATTGACCAATGCGCTGATCATCGACTACTGGGGCATCGTCAAAGCCGACATCGGCATCAAGCATGGACGCATCGCGCTGATCGGCAAGGCCGGCAACCCCGATGTGCAGCCGGGCGTGAACGTGCCGGTCGGGCCAGGGACCGAGGTGATTGCGGCCGAGGGCAAGATCGTCACCGCCGGAGGTGTCGATTCGCATATCCACTTCATTTGCCCGCAACAGGTGGACGAGGCATTGAACAGCGGTGTCACCACGTTCATCGGCGGCGGAACCGGGCCGGCCACCGGCACCAATGCCACCACCTGCACGCCCGGGCCTTGGTACCTTGCGCGCATGCTGCAGGCTGCCGACAGCTTGCCGATCAACATCGGATTGCTCGGCAAGGGCAATGCCTCGCAGCCTGAAGCGCTGCGCGAGCAGATTGCCGCAGGTGCTGTCGGGCTCAAACTGCATGAAGACTGGGGCTCTACGCCAGCGGCCATCGACTGCTGCCTGGGCGTGGCCGAGGAAATGGATATCCAGGTGGCGATTCACACCGACACCCTCAACGAGTCGGGCTGTATCGAAGACACGTTGGCGGCCATCGGCGACCGCACCATCCACACCTTCCATACCGAAGGAGCCGGTGGCGGCCATGCCCCGGACATCATCCGTGCGGCGGGGCAGGCAAACGTGCTGCCATCCTCGACCAACCCGACCCTGCCTTACACGATCAACACCGTGGACGAGCACCTGGACATGCTCATGGTCTGTCACCACCTGGACCCGAGCATCGCCGAGGACGTGGCCTTTGCCGAGTCACGCATTCGCCGCGAAACCATCGCTGCCGAGGACATCCTTCACGACATGGGCGCCTTTGCCATGACCTCGTCCGACTCCCAGGCCATGGGCCGGGTTGGTGAGGTGGTGCTGCGCACCTGGCAGGTGGCGCACCAGATGAAGTTGCGCCGCGGGCCGCTGGCACCAGACACCCCTTACAGCGACAACTTCCGGGTCAAACGTTACATCGCCAAGTACACCATCAATCCGGCATTGACCCATGGCATCGGTCACGAGGTGGGTTCGGTGGAGGTCGGCAAGCTGGCCGACCTGGTGCTGTGGTCGCCAGCGTTCTTTGCGGTCAAGCCGGCCCTGGTGCTAAAGGGCGGGATGATCGTTACCGCGCCAATGGGCGACATCAACGGCTCCATCCCCACGCCCCAGCCGGTGCACTATCGGCCGATGTTCGGCGCGCTGGGTGCGGCGCGGCATGCCACACGCATGACATTCCTGCCTCAGGCGGCAATGGACCGCGGGCTGGCCGAGGAGCTGAACCTGCGCAGCCTGATTGGCGTGGTCAACGGCTGCCGGCGGGTTCGCAAGCCGGACATGGTCCACAACACCCTGCAGCCGCTGATCGAAGTCGATGCGCAGACCTATCAGGTGCGTGCCGATGGCGAGCTGCTGGTCTGCGAACCGGCCAGCGAACTGCCGCTGGCCCAGCGCTATTTCCTGTTCTGAGGAGCACCCATGATTGTCTTGAACCGCCGTATCTCCGAACCCGGCACGCGGGTTGTCAGTGGCACTGTGACCCTTGATGTGGACAGCCGTATCAAAAGCCGCCTGCGAGTAACTCTGGACGATGGCCGCGAAGCCGGGCTGATGCTGGAGCGCGGTCACCTGCTGCGCGGAGGTGAATTACTGGCCGATGCCGAGGGCACTCAGCTGATCCGCGTGTTGGCGGCGCCCGAAGCGGTGTCGACGGTGCGCTGTACCGATCCACACCTGTTGGCCCGCGCCGCCTACCACTTGGGTAACCGCCATGTGCCGCTGCAGATCGAACCCGGCCTGCTGCGCTTCCAGCACGACCATGTGCTGGACGACATGCTGCGGGGGTTGGGCCTGACGGTAGAGGCCGAACAGGCCCCGTTCGAGCCTGAAGCGGGTGCCTACCAAAGTGCACCGCATGGCCACAGCCACAGTCATGCCCATGGCCACGACCACCCGTTCGTTCGCCTGCCTGCCCATTCCTGAACTGCCCTGGAGCAACCGATGAAAAAGACTTTCGCCCTGTTTCTGTTGATGCTGGCACTGCCAGCCTTCGCCCATCCAGGCCATGACAGCAACCCGCTGCAGGACGGCCTGCTGCACCCGCTGACCGGGCTCGATCACCTGCTGATGCTACTGGGCACCGGCGTGCTCGCCGCGTTGACCCGGCGCAACCTGACGTTGCCCCTGGCTACCCTGGCGGCCATGTTCGGTGGTGCCGTGTGCGGTCACCTGTTCGGCGATGTGCTGGGCATGGAGACCCTGATTGCCGTTTCGCTGCTGGTGGCTGCCGGGGCGGTGCTGCTGCCGAGCCGCCAGTTGCTGCTGGCCATGGCCATGCCGGTGTTCGCCTTGTTCCATGGCTGGGCCCATGGTGTGGAAGCTACGCCGAGCGCTTTCTGGCAATTCAGCGCGGGGTTTGTCGCGGTCAGCGGCTTGCTGCTGGCGGCAGGCTTTGCAATCGGTTGCCTGCTGCGCCGCCACAGCGGCCTGCAGAAGGCCTTTGGCGGTGGCCTGTTGGCCGGCGCCGCGCTGGTGCTGGCCGGTTGATGAACAGCGACCTGGCGCTGCTGCGCCTGCTGCAGTTGGCCAGCCCCGGCTTGCCGGTGGGTGGTTTCACCTATTCGCAAGGCCTGGAGTGGGCGGTCGAGGCCGGCTGGGTTCGCGGCGTGGACAGCTTTGCCAGCTGGCAGCGTGAGCAGGTTCACGACACCTTGGCTTGCCTTGACTGGCCAGTATTGGCACGTCTGTACCACGCCTGCCAGGCCGAGGACGCCGAAGCGTTCTACCACTGGAGCCGGTTCTTGCTGGCCAACCGCGAAACCGCCGAGTTGCGCCTGGAAGAACAGCAGCGCGGCGCGGCGCTGGCGCGGTTGCTCGACGGTTGGCAACTGGGCCAGGCACCGGCCTGGCGCACCAGCCTTGAGCTGACCCAGTTGGGCGGCATGGCCTGGCTGGCCGCGCACTGGGCCATCCCGTTGCGCCAACTGGCTTTGGGCCATGGCTTTGCCTGGCTGGAGGGCGCAGTCATGGCCGGGGTCAAGCTGGTGCCGTTCGGCCAGCAGGCTGCCCAGACCTTGCTGCGCGACCTCGGCGCCGACTTGCCCGCTGCACTGGACCAGGCACTGGCCCTGGGCGATGACCAGCTCGGCGGCGGCCTGCCGCTGCTGGCCATCGCCTCATCGCGTCACGAAACCCAATACACCCGTTTGTTCCGTTCCTGAGGACTGCCTTCATGCAAAGCTATCAACAACCCCTGCGCATCGGTGTCGGCGGCCCGGTCGGCTCTGGCAAGACCGCACTGCTGGAAGCGCTGTGCAAGGCCATGCGCGATCACTACCAGATTGCCGTGGTCACCAACGACATCTATACCAAGGAAGACCAGCGTATTCTCACCGAGGCCGGCGCCCTTGAGCCGGAGCGCATCGTCGGTGTGGAGACCGGCGGCTGCCCGCACACGGCCATTCGTGAAGACGCGTCGATGAACCTGGCGGCGGTCGAGGCGCTGGCGCGCAAGTTCGGTAACCTCGAAGTCATTTTCGTGGAAAGTGGCGGTGACAACCTCAGCGCCACGTTCAGCCCGGAGCTGGCCGACTTGACCATCTACGTGATCGACGTGGCCGAGGGCGAGAAGATCCCGCGCAAGGGCGGCCCAGGCATTACCAAGTCTGACTTTCTGGTGATCAACAAGACCGATCTGGCGCCTTATGTAGGGGCTTCACTGGATGTGATGGAGCGCGACACCCAGCGCATGCGGCCGCAGCGGCCCTGGACCTTCAGCAACCTGAAGAAGGGCGAGGGGTTGCAGGCGGTGATCGATTTTATCGTCGAGCGCGGTATGCTGGGTGTGCGAGCCTGACAGATCGAGGTCTCTTTGCGCTCATGCCCGCGAAGAAACCAACGCAGTGGATGGCACCGGCTCCGCCGGTGTTCGCGGGTGAACCCGCTCCTACGATGGCCTGTGTCCCTCCGGTGTGCGTCCGTCACCGATCAGGCGTAGGAGCGGGTTTACCCGCGAATACGGTGGCGGCGGCAACGGTGAACGGCCAGGGATATTGGCCAGCAGGCCCGGCCCTTTCGCGGGTGAACCCGCTCCTACGATGGCCTGTGTCCCTCCGGTGTGCGCCCGTCACCGATCAGGCGTAGGAGCGGGTTTACCCGCGAATACGGTGGCGGCGGCAACGGTGAATGACCAGGAATATTGGCCAGCAGGCCCGGCCCTTTCGCGGGTGAACCCGCTCCTACGATGGCCTGTGTCCCCAGGTGTGCGTCCGTCACCGATCAGACGTAGGAGCGGGTTGGGCCTGCCCCGTGACAACGGACGCCAAGAAGCTGGCTATAGAGCCAACTGCCTTAAGCCTTTTGCGTACTCGTTCGATGAGCGGTACCGGCTCATCCCGAGTGGGCGATATGCCCCTCGGCCAGTTCATCGGCGCCGTCATCCTCGCCAGGCAGGGCGGTGATCACGCTGAAATCGCTGACTTCTACCTTGCCGCCGCCATAGCCCAGCAAATGGAAGGAAAACGCCTTGCGCTCGGTCGGGTTGTCGAAGCTGAACTCCATCTCCAGGGGCGCGTCGGCGGTGACCTTTACCTCTTCTGGCAGGCCTAACGGCACGTCCTGTTCCAACTGCTTGGCCTTGAGCCGTATATAGGCCGCACGTTTGGGATCCAGCGAGCGTACCTTGACCCGCACGCGGGTGTGCGAGCCTCCAGGCATTTCCAGGTACTGGGCGCCAATCAGGTTGTCGGCCCAGTCATCGTGAATGCGCTTGCGCAACTTGATCGGCGAAGGGCCGCCGAACTGGTAACGCAGGTTGAGCGGGGTTTGCAGCAGGGATTGGTCGAGCACCCCGACCAGGGCGCCGATCTGCTGGCCCAGCAGGCTGTCGGCCGGACCGAGGTAGCGGGCCTGGTCGGCGATGAAACCTTCACTGGCATAACGCCGGCAGCGCTGCTGGAAGTCACATTCGGTGAACAGGCCCTGGCCGTTGTGGTAGCGCAGCATGCCGTTGGTGTAGGAGATCATTTCGCGGCCGTTGTCGTAGTCGCGGTACAACGAGCGGCCGCCAAGCGCGACAGGAATGGGCAGTGCGAAGTAGTCGAGCAGCGAGGTGGCCAGGTCGATATGGCCGTAAGTGCCGTGCTTGATGGTTGGCAGTTGGGCCTGCTCCGGCGCCAGGGTAAGGTTGAAACCCCAGGACGAGGCCAGGCGCACGCCATCGATGCCGTGGGACTCGTCGGAAGTCAGCACCACCAGTGTGTCCTTGAGGACGCCCTGGCGCTCGAGGTTGTCAAGAAATGCCCCGACCGCGTCATCCAGATAGGCGACCGCTGCCTGTTTCGCTGTGTCGTAGCGCTTGAGGTACTCGGCCGGCGCCGAATAGGGCTGGTGGGTGCCCACGGTGAGCAGCGTCAGCATCCAAGGCTTGTCCTGCTTCTGCAACTGGCCGACATAGCGCAGGGCGCCTTCGAAGAAAGCGCGGTCATCCTTGCCCCATGGGAAGTTCAGGTAGTTCTTGTTGCTGAACCACTCCTGGCCATGCACCGAATCGAAACCGATGTGCGGCATGATGCGGTCTTTGGCCATGAAGCGCAGGCCCGCGCCTTGCAGGTAGTGGGTGGTGAAACCGGCCTGGCGCAATTGTGCCGGCAGGCAGGCCTGGTTGCGTGCGTTCTGGGTCAGCAGTTCCACGCCCTTGGGCGTGCCATTGGCCAGCTTGTCGTAATCGCCGCACAGCATCGCATACAGGCCACGGATGGTCTGGTGGGTGTGCAGCACGTAGTCTGGGGTGTTCATGCCGCGCTCGGCCCACTTGCTGAGCCTGGGCATCAAGTCCTCATTGAAACGGCTGTTCAGCGCCTGGCGGTTAGGCCGCAGGTAGGCGCCCGGGATGCCTTCCATGGTAATCACCAGCAGGTTGCGGGCGCTTCCCGGGCCGGCAAGCAGCCTTTGCCCATGCAGGTCGGATTGAGTCAGGCCGCTGCTGGCGAGCGGGGTGAAGGTTTGCGTGCGGCCCATCCAGCCTTCGACCTGGCGTTGCAGGTTACCGACCCCGGCAGACATCAACTGGTGGGGGAGGTTGTATTGCCGCCACTGGTCGGCATCGGAAGGTAGCAACTGCTGGCTGCCCCAGTGCGTGCCAAACAGCAGTACGGGTATGGCCCAGGCCTTGTGCGGCAGTGGCTGGCTGGCCTGTGCACGGCTGCGCCATGCGAAGGCCAGCCAGGCCAGCAAGCCGCCACCCAGAGCCCAGGGCAGCCAGGCATGGGCCAGGCTGCCACCGGTCGAATTCTCCATGAACTGCGGGTCTACCAGGTAGTTCAGGTCGGCGCTGGTGGGCAGTCGGCCCACTGCGCTCACCAGTTCGGCCGAGGCCACCCACAGCGCCGCCCAGGCCAGCAGCACGGGCAACGCAAGCCACCACGGCCTGCGGTGTAGCAGCACGATCAACAGGCTGCCGAGGGCGAGGTCTGACAGGTAACCGAACGGGTTGGACCAACCCAGCATGGCGCGCGTACCCAGTGGGATCACCAACACCAGGGCCGCCAAAGCGGTAAGCCGGGTGCGTGGGTGGTCGGACAGGCTCTTCACAAAAACTTCCCTTTTGCCATTAAATCGTCATGCAACTGTGCTTGATGATAACAGGGCAGGGCAGGGAAGGCGGTCGATTACAAGGTTGGTAACCAAAGCCGGGGTCGTTCGCACAGCCCCGGCCGATGGCAACTATCAGAAGTAATAAGGGAATTTCAGGCTGAAAGAAAAGTCCGGTGCGTCATCGGTCAGACCAATGGACAGGTTGGGCACGATGGTCAGGTTGTCGGTGGCGGCGAAGGTCATGCCGATGTTGAAGTTGGCCGCGTTGTAATCGCTGTTGGAGATCGATTGCCAGTCGCCGCCATCAGGTTTGATCTTGCTCTTGCGGGCGAACTGGTCGGATACCGAGAACGACATGCTCATCTTTTCGTTCAGGGCAAAGGCGATGCCGCCGCCAATCTGCCACGAGTCACCAAGCTTGACGTCACCCGGCACCTTGCTGTTCACCTGCGGACTGATGTCGCTGAACGAGTCTTGCATGTTGTAGGTGTAGGACAGGCTGCCGAACAGCACAGCCGGGTCGAAGGTCTTGACCAGCGAGATGCCCGGTGTGATCGACCATACGCCGTTGCCAGTCGGTAGGCTTTCCGGTACCGCGAGGTTGTTGTTGCCATCCACCTCACGCAGTTTGATGCCATAGGGGTCCTTGCCGGTCGGTGCCTTTATTCGCAGGGTGGCCACTGCGTCCGGCCAGGTTTCGTCCTCGTCGAGGAATTTATAGGCCACCCCAACGTTGATATCGCCGATTTCCGGGTCGCGGGTCACGCTGGCATCGGAGGTGGTTGCCCCGGCCCCTCCCGCACCGCCAGACGAGTAGGTGGACTCGCGGTAGACCACGGGGACGTTGATATCGAACTGCCAGCGCTGTGCCAGGTTATAGCGCGCGGTCATGTCCAGGGTCCAGTTGTCAGCCTTGATCCGGTCGAGGTTGATGCTGCCGAGGAAGATCGAGTCCAGTGCCAGAAAGCCATTGAGGGTCAGCGCACGGGTATCGTAATGGGTATAGGTGAGGCCGGTTTCGAAGCTGAACTTGCCCCCGCCAAAGAATCCGCTGGCTTCGTCATACAGGTTGGTAACGCTTTGCGCCGGCTGGGAGTCGGCCGTCAGTGCCTGACCGTAGGAGCTACCTGAAGTGCCCGGTGCCCCAGAGGCAACGGTTTGCGCACCTTTTACCCCCTCGGCGGGAGACTTGACCAGGCGTCTGGGTTGCGTTGCTGCAGGGGCCTCTTCGACCTGGCGTACACGTTGTTCCAGCACCATCAGTGCCTGTTGCTGTGCCTCATAGCGGCGTTTGAGTTCAGTCAGTTCCTGTTTCAGCGCTTCGACCTGTGGGTCAGCGGCTGCGTAAAGTGCTGTGGCTGGGGCCAAGGCAGTCAAGCACACAAAAGCTCTGAGCGTAAAAGATCGGTACATGGAGTTGCCGTCCCTTCCAACTACTTTCGATGAGACTGAGCGTAGATCAGTATCCGAAGGTGCGAAGACCTTTGAGCTGGTCGAGGCTACCGCTGAGCGAAGCCGCTGTCGGCACGCTCTCACGCATGACAACGTTCAGGCTGGTGACGTTGTTGACCAGGTTACCGTTGCCGAGCAGCGTCGAATTCTGCAGCAGGCCACCCTGGGCCAGGCGTTGCACGCTGCTGCCCTGGTTGTTGCTGGCATTGATGTTGAGCTGCACGCCCACACCGCTGGAAGACACACTGAGTGCGCCGGCGCCATTTTCCCCAACCAGGGTCTGGCCGGCGGCCAGTACCTGGCCGTGCTGTTGTACGGCGGGGGCCTGGTTGGCTTTGGTCACGTTGATATCGACGTTGTTGTAAGCGGCGTTGTTGTCACCGGCTGCACGCACCACCTGGGTCACACCTTCGGTGGTGGTCAGGCCGTTGCCGCCCGTTACCACGCCAGTCCCGGCAGCAGAAGCGCTGCTCGGCGCCTTACCTGCGCCTTTTTTATCAATCATCGATACATAGAACTGGGGCTTGATGGTCGATTGCTGAACCTGCAGCGTGGACGTTGCCCCGATCACATCCCCTTTGGCATTTTGCCAGGTGCTGGACATGATGATACCGAAGCTCACGATTCGTCCGGGCATCACATAGCGGCCCCGCAGGTTCGCCAGCTCCTGGTCCTTCAGTTCGATGGGTTTGAATGTCTCTGCGTGACTGGGCAGGCTGGCTGCCAGACAGACCATGGCCAACCACAATGAAGTCTTCATGAAATGCTCCCTGGAGCATCATGCTCCTTGTCATTAGAACAGTCGTTAGAAGAAGTCGCTTCTGATGAAGCCGAAGTCCAGCAGCTCTGAGTCCTGCACGGGGGTGAAGTTGTTCACCCGGTCCTTGGCGGTCAGTGGCAGGGGCGGGTCGAGCAGGATGTTGTTCTTGTCGTAACCCTGGCCGATCACCGCGAAGATGATGCCGTTCCAGCCCTTGAGGAAATCGTCGACCTTGTATCGCTTGTGGCCCAGCACCGGGTCACCGATGTACACCCAGCCTTTGTCGACCTTCTGCATGACCACGAAGTGCTTGTAGCCGCGCACATCCATCAGTACCACGACGGGAATCCGCACGCTTTGCAGGGTTTCGGGCGCCACCCGGTAACCGCGGGCACGCATCCCGAGGCTTTCGATATAGCGCTTCATGTCGAGCATCGAGAAGCCTTGCGTGCGCACAAGGTCCTGGTCGGCGTGGGCCAGCATGCCTTCGATGATCTGATGTTCGTCCACGTCCAGCCAGTAGGCCTGACGCAGGATGGTGGCCAGCGCGGCGGCGCCGCAGCTGAAGTCGGTCTTTTGTTGCACCAGGTCGGCGAACTTGCGTTCACGCAAGCTCTGGATCGGTTTGAACACCACGGCGCCGCCCGGCAGGACGGACAGGGGCATTTGTGCAGCTTCGCTCACGCTGGCCAGGCACAGCAAAAACGCCAAGGCGAAAATACGCATGATCGGGTGCCTTACGGTGTGTTGAAGAAAGGCCCCCCGAAGGGGGCCTCAAGCACAGCGGTCAGAACGAGGTGTTGGAGATGGCCAGCGAGTTGCTTTGCTGGTTGCCCACACCGGCTGCTACGTTGACGCCCAGGTTACCGCTGCCACCATTCACCGAACCGCTAAGGGTTGCAGTGTTGGTAACTGGGTTGGCCCAGCCGGTCGGGGTCAGCACTTGGAAGGACACAGTATTGCTCAAGTCGTAAGCGCTGCTTTCGCTGTAGCTCTTCGAAACGTCGTTCGAGGATTGTTTCGATTGCTCGCCAGACTTCGAGAAGTCGGATGCCGAAGCATTCTCGTACGAAGAGTCGTGAGACTTGGAGTACGAAGAGTCCTTGGACTTGTCATACGCCGATTCACGCGACTTGTCGTAGTTGGAGTCGAATGCTTTCTCGAACGACGAGTCGTATGCACTTTCGCGCGACTTGTCGACCGATGCATCCAGCGATGCACTCAGCGAGCCATCGAAGGACTTGGAGTGGGAGCGCTCATAACGGCCATAGTCGGTGGTATGGGTACGCGTGGCGTTAACTTCAGCGTCCAGCGAAGCTGCCAGGCTGGCGCTGCTCGACGCGCTGTGGCTGCCGCTGGCAGAGCCACTGGCACCCCAGCCGCTCGAGCCACTTGCGCTCGAGTTGTGGGAGCCGCTGGCATTGCTGGAATGCGAGCCGCTGGAGTCCCAGCCACTGGAGCCGCTGGAGCTGGCGCTATGCGCACCGGCGAGGCTGAAGCTCGAGGACGAGCTGCGGTCGTCGGTCGAGTTGAACGAGCCATCACGCGAGCTTGAACCGCTGGCCGACTTGGTGATGGTAATCGTATCCACCCGGTAGGTGCGGTCAGCGCTGTTGTTTACAATCAGGCCTGGGCCGTCCTGATTGGCCGACGCGGTGGCGGTGGCGTTACCCAACGGTGCACCGGTGTTGGCGATGGCCATGGTGTTTTTCTGCTGGTTGAGGTCGCCACCGGCAATGTTGATGCCAATGTTGCCCTCAGCGCCGCTGGCTGAGCCGCTCATCACAGCCGAAGACTGGGTCGAGTAGTTGTCGACCCGGTTGTTTCTGCTGGTTTGCACAACGTCAGCCGTGGCATTGGCCATGCCGAACACGAAGCTGTTGTCCAGGCTCGAGTCAGAGCCTGCGTTGGCAATGGCAGCGGCGTTATCTTGCTGGTTGCCGTTACCGGCCGCCACGTTTATGCCAACGTTGCCGCTGGAGCCGGTGCCAGAGTCACTCATCTCGGCATCGTTGATGGTGCCTTGGTTGGTGATGCGGTTACGCGTGCTGGTTTGGGTATCCCAGGCATTGGCCGTTGCATACACAGGGATCTTGGTGGGTGGAGGCGTGTGATGACCATTGTTATGGTGGCCGTTATGGTGGTCATTACGCCGATCATTTTGCCCAGCTTGTACAGCAACAGCCATGACCGCAGCAATTGCGAAAACCAGAGGCTTGATTGCCATCGAGGGTTTCATGGTGATTCTCCGTACGCTATTAGGTTAAGTGTCGTTCTTAACTGCAGGGTCAATCCGCGACCCGGATGCTCAAGGTGTTGGCCATTCGGTTTCCCACCCCGGCACTCTGGTTCAACTGGATCACCCCGTGGCTACCGGTGAAGGCCTGGTCACTGGTGGTGACCTGGCGATAGCCTGCTGGAATGTCAGTTGCTCCGGAGTTGTTGATCAGCGCCACGTTTTGTTGCATGAGGACGCTGTCGTCGATGCTTTGCGGCTGCGCACCAATGCTGATGTTCAGTGCGTTGGCTTGCTGGGTGTTGGCGCCTGCGCTCTGGTTGATCCCCAGGGCGCCGCTGCCGTTGCTGAAGGCGTTGCCCTGGATGGTCGAGCGGGCGTCCATTGCAGGGTCAGCGGGCGTATTGAGCCGTTGCCGGATCTGGGTGCTTGCACTGGCTTCGGGGCCGACGGCGATGGCACGCGCATTGACCTGCTGCTGCATGTCGCCAGCAGCCTGGTTGACAGAGAGGTTCCCCTGATAGCGACTGCCGGAGCTGTCGATATCGGCGTTGTTGATGACGGGAACCAGGGATTGCGCGAAGACCGGTGCAGTGCAAAGGGCGGCCAGCATCAGCAGAGTGCGCTTCATCTCACTTGCCCCCGCCGGTCAGGATCTGCAGCGGCGCGAGGCCACGCTGCACGCTTGAGTTGACCATGTTCGAGATACCGTTACCCGACCCCGTACCGCGCCCGCCCGCCAAGTTGGGGAGCTGGTTCTGGTTGCCGAGGTTGCCCCCCAGGTTGTTGGTTTGTTGGGTGATCATGTTGCTGATGCCTGCACCACTGCTGATGCTGGCGAAGTCGCCATCGCTCAGCTCGCTGGTTTGCTTGAGCACGTGAGCTGAAGGGTTGGCATTGATGGTGGTAGGGCTCGGGTCTGGGATCAGAGGGGGGATGGTCGCGTTGCGCACTTGCACATCGCGCTTGATGATGATGATCCCCTTGTCCGCCTGAGCCGTCAGGCTTAGTGACCCCAGTACACAACCCACCAGTAATAGGTGATAGAGGCGATTGTCACTTTTCCTCACGACGGCAACTCCTTCTTTGAGCGCTGGCCCTGTTCAGCGATGCGTACCACAGAGCAGAAGGTGTGCCGCTTTTTAGAATCCTTTTCGGATCAGATAGTTAGCGCTGAGGGCTGACAAAATGCGGCGCATGCTGTCTCAGGCGTGAAACAGCTTGCCGTGATCGTTGCCGGCAAAGGCAGCGGTGGCCTTGAGTGGAAGGGTTTTTGCAGAGTGTGTTTCATGAGCGTGACACTGGCCCCAGGTCGGGGGAAAGCCCCGCAATTTCGGGGGCTTTGCCCCGCCGGGTTGTGTCAGAGGCTTAACACTCGGCAGGGCATGATGGCTCATCGCCGCTAAGTAGCGTAGCAACCGCCTGCAAGGCCACCAATTGGCGCTGCGGCCAATTGCCATCCAGTATTTGGTGCGGTTGGTTGTGCCGCTTCAGCCAAGCCAGGCTGTCCTCGAAAAAGCCTTGACGATCGCTGAGGTCGGGTTGGCAACGCTGGCCATCAGCAATCCAGTCCACCCCTTGCGGGCTGAGCAACAGGTGCAGGTCATAACGCCGTGCCAGCAGTGCTTCTTCCAGCCAGGTTGGGCAATCGTCGAATAGCGCGTGGCTCCAGAGCATGTTGCTCAGCAGGTGGGTGTCCAGAATTAGCAGCGGTGGCGCCTGCTCGCGGGCACGGTCCTCCCATGCCAGTTGCCCACGGGCGATGGCGGGAATATCGGCGTAGCAGGTGTCACGGCATTGCTGGTCGATGAAATGGCGCACGTACTCGCCCACCACCACGCCACCAAAATGTGCCTGGATCACCCCGCTAAGCCAGCTTTTGCCACTGGATTCAGGGCCGCACAGTACCAGCACTTTCATTGATTGCTGCGCACTCATGGCTGTACAAGCGCCGGGTCGCGGCGCCATTCCAGCCAGCCGCGTACAGCAATCAGGGTGAGCACGGCGAAGAAGCCTGCGGTGAAATACAGCTGCTGATGCAGGTATTGGCCCACATAGATAATGTCGACCACGACCCACAGTGGCCAGCACTGCAGGCGTTTCTGCGCCATCCACAGTTGCGCCACCAGGCTGAAGCCGGTCAGGGTGGCATCCAGCCAGGGCAGGGCGGCATCGGTCCAGTTGGCCATGGCCGCGCCCAGGGTTGCGCTCAGCAGCGCCCCGGCGGCCAGCCCGGTGAGCAGTGCCGGGCGTTGCAGACGGGAGACCTGGCGGGCGTCCTCAACGTGGTCGGGGCGTTTCCATTGCCACCAGCCGTACAGTTGCAGGATGGCGTAGGCCAGTTGCAGCAACATGCCCGAATACAGCTTTACCTCGTAGAACAGCCAGCCATAGATCAGCACCATGACCAGGCCGATCGGCCAGCACCAGGCGTTCTGCTTGACCGTGAGCCAGACAGCGGTTACGCCGAGGACGGCGGCAATGAGTTCAAGGCCGGACATCGGCGATCCTTGGAGGCTACGGGGGAGGGGCGCGATTGTAGCGGGTCGGCCGCGGAAGGTGTAGGGCGCAGCGGTGGGATGCCCCTTGGTAGGAGCGGGTTCACCCGCGAACACCGGCAGCGCCGGTGCCATCCACCGCGTTGCTTCCTTCGCGGGCATGCCCGCTCCCACAGGTGCGCAGGCTTCAAGGTCACTCGATACCTGCAAGAGCAGGCATGCCCGCCCACCAAGGGCTTGTTCTCAGACCCGGAACTGCCGCAACAACTGCTCCAACTCTTCGCTCAATCGCCCCAGCGCCGCCCCGGCATCGCTGGACTGACGGGCCGCATCGGCGGTCTGCTGCGACAACCCGGCGGTATCCAGCACATTGCGGTTGATCTCTTCGACCACATGCGACTGCTGCAAGGTGGCGCTGGCGATGGAGGCATTCAATGCGGTGAGGTTGTTCAGCACCTGGTTGATGGCGTCCAGGCTGGCGCCGGCCTCGCGTGCCTGTTCGACGGTCTGGCGCGATGCCTCGCTGCTGGTGTCTATGGCCTTGACTGCAGCGTCCGACTGGCTCTGCAGGTGCTCGATCATGGTATGAATCTCGGCCGTCGATTGCGCTGTACGCTGGGCCAGCAGTCGCACCTCGTCGGCGACCACGGCAAAGCCTCGGCCTTGCTCGCCGGCCCGTGCCGCCTCGATGGCAGCATTCAGCGCCAGCAGGTTGGTCTGTTCGGCAATGGAACGAATCACGTCCAGCACACCACCAATGCGCGTGCTGTGCCCGGCCAGGTCGCGAATCACCTGTACGGCCTGATCGATGGTCAGCGACAGGCGGTCGATCTGCGCCAGGCTGCCGTGGATGGCCTGCTGACCGTGGGTCACCTGTTGTTGTGCCGTACGCATCTCTCCGGCGGCCTGTTCTGCAGTCTTGGCCACGTCCTGCACGGCGTAGGTCACCTCATTGACTGCAGTGGCCACCTGGTCCATCTGTAGCGATTGCTGGGCGCTGTGCTGTTGGGCGGCACCCGCGTTGTCACCGACGTGCCCGGCGGATTGGGCCAACGCGTGGGCCGCGCCTTGCAGTTGGCCGACTACGCCTTGCAGTTTGCCGTTGAAACGGTTGAAGTGCTCGCCCAGGTGGGTGATCTCGTCGCGGCCATGGGTGTCCAGGCGCCGGGTGAGGTCGCTTTCTCCGCTGGCAATGTTGCCCATCGCCTGCACCGCTTCATGCAGCGGGCGGGCTATGCTGCGGGCAATCAGCATGACCACCAGCGCCATCAGCAGGGCAATGCCCACGCCAACCAGCGAAGCGTCGCGCAACTGGCGAGCGAATTCGGCCTGCACGTCATCCACATACACGCCTGAACCGATGATCCAACCCCACGGCTTGAACAGCTGAATATAGGAAGTCTTGGCTACCGGCTCACTGGCGCCGGGCTTGGGCCAGCGATAGTTGACCGGGCCGGCGCCCTGCTGACGGGCAAGGGCGACCATTTCGTTGAACACGGCGAAACCATCGGGATCGCGAATGGCTGAAAGGTCCTGGCCGTCGAGCTTGGGGTTGGCCGGATGCATGATCATCTTCGGCCCCAGGTCGTTGATCCAGAAATAGTCGTCATGGTCGTAGCGCAGCGCGCGCACCACTTGCAGCGCCTGTTGCTGGGCGGTTTCGCGGCTGAGCGTGCCGGCAGCTTCCAGGCCTTGGTAATAGGCCAACACACCCGCGGCGGTCTGCACCACATGGCGGGTTTTCTCCGCCTTGGCCTGGTAAAGGTCACCATGGATCTGCCGCAGCATCAGCAGGCCCAGGACCACCAGCATGGCCACCGCTACCACAAGGATCAGCCACAGGCGCCGACTGATTGACATCGATCTCAGAGTGTTCATCCATCAGCTCCCGCATTGTTCTTTTTATTGAGGTGCATCGAAGCATGCTTTGCAGCGAGCCCCCACTCGACTAATGGCTAAGTGCTATGTTGGTGATAGTCTGCAACAGGTCGTTAAAGCGATTGCCAAGGGGCTCTGTCAGGATTTCGGCCGCGCAAGATGAAACCTTTAACAGGCGTGAACTTTTCCACTGGCGTTGCGCCCAACAGTCGCTGTAAAACAGCCGGGCCGTGTAAGGCAATCTCAAGCGAATCAAGAATAAGGGGCCTGCGACAAGCAGCGCTCCATCCGGGGGAATGATGGATTTTTGGACTGCCTTCCAGGCAATCATCTTAGGCGTGGTCGAAGGGCTGACGGAGTTTCTGCCGATCTCCAGTACCGGCCACCAGATTATCGTCGCCGACCTGATCGGTTTTGGCGGCGAACGGGCCATGGCTTTCAACATCATCATTCAGCTGGCGGCGATCCTGGCGGTGGTGTGGGAGTTTCGCAGCAAGATATTCGAAGTGGTCTTCGGCCTGACCCGTCAGCCCACGGCGCGCCGCTTTACGGGCAACCTGCTGTTGGCGTTCATGCCGGCGGTGGTGCTGGGTGTCCTGTTCGCCGACCTTATTCACGAATACCTGTTCAACCCCGTCACCGTGGCGGCGGCACTGGTGGTGGGGGGCATCATCATGCTCTGGGCCGAGCGCCGTGAGCACCGCGTGCAGGTGGACCATGTGGACGACATGCGCTGGAGCCATGCACTGAAAATCGGCTTCATCCAGTGCCTGGCGATGATCCCGGGCACGTCGCGCTCCGGTTCGACCATCATCGGTGGCCTGCTGTTCGGCCTGTCGCGCAAGGCAGCGACCGAGTTCTCGTTCTTTCTGGCAATGCCGACCATGGTCGGTGCGGCGGTGTATTCGGGCTATAAGTACCGCGACTTGTTCCAGCCCGGCGATCTGCCGGTGTTCGCGCTCGGCTTCGTGACCTCGTTCATCTTTGCCATGATTGCCGTACGGGCATTGCTCAAGTTCATTGCCAACCATAGCTACGCGGCATTTGCCTGGTATCGCATTGTGTTCGGCCTGTTCATTCTGGCGACCTGGCAGTTTGGTTGGGTCGACTGGTCCACGGCGCATGGCTGAGGCGCTGCGTGGGCAACGGGCTGAAGGTGTGCGCAATGTGCACCTGAAGCTGCTGGTGTTGGGCGTGCTTTGCCTGTTGCCCGGCTTGGGGGCGGCGCGCATGGCCTGGAACGATCAGACCTGGTGGCCGTTGGCGTTGTACCCGGCCATGAGCCTGATCAGCCTGTTGCTGTATTGGCAGGACAAGCAGCAGGCACGTACGCGGGCCTGGCGTACACCCGAGAAAGTGCTGCATGCCAGTGAATTGCTCGGTGGTTGGCCGGGGGCGCTGTTGGCACAGCAGCTGTTTCGGCACAAGACCCGCAAGGTTTCGTTCCAATTGGTGTGCTGGGGGATTGTGCTGGTGCACCAGGTGTTCTGGGCAGACTGGCTGTTTCTTGACGGGCGTTATCTGCCCTTTGGTTGATGTGCAGTTGTACCGGCCTCTTCGCGGGTAAAGCCGCGAACGGGCCGGCACAGCTAGATCACATGACCAACCCCACTTGCAACCGCTTGGGCAACCGACGCACTACCAGCTGGTGCGACCGCTGCAACACGTCACACAGTTCATCACGCCCCATCGGGTAGGGTGGCGTCATGCTGACCCACCGCGCCCGCGCCAGGTACGGAGCTGGCCGTATCCCCGGGCGATCGCAATAACCCAGAAACAGCTCGTCGGCCACCTTGAACGATAACCCGGCACCCGCCAGGTCGAGCACCGCGAACATCTTGTTTTCTGCCACCGAAAACACTCGGATGCCGCCCCATTTGTAGTCTTCCCGCGAACCTGGCAGGCTCAGGCAAAACGCCGCTACCTGGGCTTCGCTCATTTTTCGTTCAGACATACCGCTCTCCACAAGCCTCGAATGACGCCGCCAGGTGATCGATCCACACCCGGACCGCAGGCAGCAAGCCACGCCGGTGTGGGTAAACTGCCTGCAGGTAGCCACCCGGCAGCGACCAGTCTGGCAGCAGGCGCACCAGTTCGCCGCGTTCCAGTTCCTCTTCACAGAACATGCTGGGCAGCGCAGTGAACCCCAGGCCGGCACGTACAGCAGCGTTACGTACTACGAAATCATCGATCGCCAGGCGCGGTTCCAGCGCTATTTCCTGCTGCTTGCCATGGGGGCCGAACAGGCGGAAGTGTACCAGCCGGTCTGCTTCGGCTGCGCCCAGCACGGGCAATGATGCCAACTCGCCCGGTTCGCGAATGTGGTCGGCAAAGCCGGGCGCGGCTACCAGTTGCATTTGTGCCTGGCGCAGGCGGCGGGTAACCAGGGCCGGATCTTCGTCGCCCAGGTCGCGTACGCGCAACGCTACGTCAATGCCTTCGGAAATCAGGTCGACCCGGCGGTTGAGCAATACCATGTCCAGTTGCACCAGCGGGTACTGCTCAAGAAAGCGGCTGATCACATCCGGCAGGAAGGCGTGTGCCAGTGCCACCGGGCAGGATACCCGTAAACGCCCGCGCGGCTCACTGCTCATGCTGGCCACGGTTTCGTCAGCGGCTTCGGCCTCCAGCAGCATGGCCTGACAATGATGCAAGTAACGTTCACCCACTGCGGTGAGCTTGAGTTGCCGTGTGGTGCGCTGCAACAGACGTGTGCCCAGGCGCTCTTCAAGCTCGGCGATACGCCGCGACAGGCGCGACTTGGGGATGCCCAGCTGGCGCCCGGCGGCGGCAAATCCGCCAGCTTCGACGACGCGCGCGAAGTAGAAGAGGTCGTTGAGGTCTTGCATGGGAATGTCTCACTGTTCCATCTGTGGGACAAACTAACGCATTTTTGCTTACTTATCAGCTATTGATCACTTCGGTAGGATCTTCCCCATCGTGATCGCCCACAGATGCGGTCTTCAATCACAGGAGAGTCCCATGAAACTGTTGCACATCGATTCGAGCATCCTGGGCGACAATTCCGCCTCGCGCCAGTTGAGCCGCGAAGTGGTCGAAGCCTGGAAGGCTGCAGACCCAAGCGTTGAAGTGATTTACCGCGACCTGGCTGCCGATGCCATCGCCCACTTCTCCGCCGCCACCCTTGTGGCTGCAGGCACCCCTGAAGACGTACGCGACGCGGCCCAGGCTTTCGAAGCCAAGCTGAGCGCCGAGACGCTCGAAGAGTTCCTGGCTGCCGATGCCGTGGTGATTGGTGCGCCAATGTACAACTTCACCGTGCCGACCCAGCTAAAAGCCTGGATTGACCGCGTGGCCGTCGCCGGCAAGACCTTCCGCTACACCGAAGCCGGCCCGCAAGGCCTGTGCGGCAACAAGAAAGTGGTGCTGGTTTCCACCGCGGGTGGCCTGCACGCTGGCCAGCCGACTGGTGCCGGGCACGAAGACTTCCTGAAAGTGTTCCTGGGCTTCATCGGTGTTACCGACCTTGAAATCGTCCGGGCCCATGGCCTGGCCTATGGCCCGGAGCAGCGCAGCCAGGCGATCGATGCTGCACAGGCGCAGATCGCCAACGAGCTGTTTGCTGCTGCCTGATCAAGGGAATGCGGTGGATCGCAAGAGTGGCCCCTGTCGAGGCACAAGGCCACTCCAACCTGTAGAAGAGTGACTCAGACCACCGGGATAAGCGGATCAGCTGCCGCCAAGGCCGCTTCCCGGTCAGCCGCTGGCGGATAAATCCACACTGAATTGATCTGGCGCTTCAGCGCCTTGGCTTCGGCCTTGTCCTCCGGTGGTGAAACCTCACGGTCCCATCCTTCGGTATAAACCGCACCCCAGGCCCCCAGGTCCAGGCACGTCACGTACTTGGGCTGGCTGTAAGCCACTGGTGCTACGCCAAGCAAATCGGCTGCGGCATTGTTGCCCGCATGGCGCCCCAGCGGAATCGCGTGCTGGCACGACATCACGGCATGATTGCCAAGCGCGTCACAGGTGGCGTAAGCCACATCTCCAGCTGCATACACGGCCTCATTGCCCTTGACCTTCAGGTTGCCATCGACATGCAAGCGGCCGCGGTTGTCGCGCTCGCCGCTGATTTGTTCGGTGAGCGGGTTGGCCTTGAAGCCAACCGTCCATACCACCGTGCTGGTGTCGATACGCTGGCCGTTGTCCAGCTGCACTCCGGCAGGGTCTGCCGAAACCACCGTGGCACCGCAAACCCACTCTACGCCCAGGGCCTCGCATGCCTGCTCGATGGCCGGTCGGATGCCGTCACCCAGGGCTGCACCAATGTTTGCGCCGCGGTCGATTACCACTACGCGCAAACTGACGTCTTCACCCAGTATCGCGCGCAAGCGGGCCGGCAGTTCGGTGGCCGTCTCGATGCCGGTAAAACCGCCCCCGGCTACCACCACGGTGTTGCGTGCCGGCATGTTCGGCAGGCTGGCCAGTGACTTCAGGTGGGTTTCCAGGCGTGCAGCGCTGTCGAGCGTGTCGACATCGAAGACATGCTCGATGCCGACCATGTCAGGGCGATCGAGCACACTGCCGCAGGCCATGATCAGGCGGTCGTAGGGCAGGGCGCAGCGAGTGCCGCTGCGGGTGCGGTAGCCCACGCGACGGGCTGCCTCATCAATGTGGAATGCCGTGCCCTGCACGAAGCGGACATTGACAGCGTCGAACAGCGCCTGCAGTGGTGCGGCCATGGTATGCACGTCTGGCTCGTAGAAGCGCGGACGCACAGACAGTTCAGCCTGGGGCGCGAGCAAGGTGACCTCGACGTCCTTGCTGCCGTTGAGGTCAAGCTGGCGGATGGCGCTGAGCGCGCTCCACAGGCCGGCAAAGCCCGCACCAATGATCAGGATCTGCTTCATGGTTGTGCTCCTTTGAAGTTCGGTGGACAAGGTAGACCTTATTGCCGGTCAACGGTGTTACCAGTGCTTGCTGGAGTGCTTCAGAATGTTGGCGGCGTGATCACCCAGATCACCACGGCATCCACTTCACCGGGGTTGCCGTAGCGGTGTGGTTCCTGGCTCGGGAAGCTGAAGCTGTCGCCTTCACTCAGCTGGAAATGCCGCTCGCCTACCCACAGCTCAAACGTGCCGCTGAGGAGGTAGCCGGCTTCTTCACCGTCGTGGCTGTAACTTTGCTGGCTGTAGGTTCCCGGAGGGAAACGGGAGTGCAGCATCTCCAACTGGCGGTTGGGCTGGGGGGTGAGCAGTTGATCGACGATGCCGTCTTCATAATGCACGCTCAGGCGGCTGTTGCGCCGCACCACATAGCCTTGGTCTTCGGGCGCGGTGGTGGCCTCGCTGGCGAAGAACCACTGGATGGTCACGCCCAGGCTGCGGGCGATGTTGAACAGCGCCGGGATCGACGGATAGGACAGGTTGCGCTCCAGCTGGCTGATGTAGCCTGCGGTCAGTTCACTGTGTGCGGCCAGCTCCGCCAGGGTCATGCCGCGGCGCTTGCGCAGGCCGCGGATGCGGGTGCCGAGGAACTGCGGCGCGGCGCCCCCGGGTTCGCTGGCGGGAGGCTGGGAGGGTTGGCTCATGCGCGTCGGTCCATCGCAAAAGCCGCAGTATGTACAGCCTCAGAGCGACCAGGCAACCGTCAGACCATCGTGAATCGCTTCTTCGGCCGTGCGCGGCGCCAGGCAGTCGCCAATCCGCCGGACGTCCACCACACCTGCCAGTTCGGTGGCCAGGCGGTCTTGCGGTTGATGCCCCATGCACAGCACCAGGGTGTCGATGCCTTCGAAGATCATCGGATCGCCGCTGGCGGTGTGCTGCAGGTACACCGTGTTGTCGTCGCTGCCATACAGGCGTGCGTATGGTGTGACAGGGATACCCAGGCGATGCAGCTCGCCGGCCAGTTGGTCACGTACATAAAGCGGCAGGCTCTCGCCGCAATGAGTGCCATTGACCGCCAACTGTACCTGATGGCCTTCACGCACCAGGCGTTCGGCGATACCGGGGCCGATCCAGTCACAGCGCCAGTCGATCACCAGCACCGAACGCCCCGGTTTCACCTCATTGCGCAGCACTTGCCAGGCGTCCACTACCTGAAGCTCGCCGGTACGTTCGAACGCGGGCCAGTAGGGGGTGGCGCCGGTAGCAGCGATGACCAGATCAGGGCGCTCACGTTCGACCAGTGCGCGGTCGACCCGGGTGTTGCGCACCACTTCTACCCCCGCCAGGGCCATTTCCCGTTGCAGGTTGGTGCTGGCCCCCCCGAACTCGCTGCGCCGTGGCAGCAGTTGGGCGAGCAGCACCTGCCCACCGAGCTGCGGGCCCGCCTCGTACAGCGTGACCTGGTGCCCGCGCGCGGCAGCCACGGCGGCGGCTTTCATGCCGGCAGGCCCGCCGCCGGCGACCATTATGCGTTTGGGCGAGGAAGTGGGCGTAAGGTGCCCGTACTGTAACTCTCGGCCGGTTTCCGGGCGCTGGATGCAGGAAATGGCCAAGCCGCGATGGAAATGGCCGATGCATGCCTGGTTGCAAGCGATGCAGGCGCGCACGTCTTCAACCTGGCCGCGTTCGGTCTTGACTGGCATCAACGGGTCGCAGATCAGCGCCCGGGTCATGCCGCACACATCAGCCTGACCGCGGGCCAGGATCAGCTCGGCTTCCTGGGGCTGGTTGATGCGCCCGGTGACGAACAGGGGGATGGCCAGCTGCTGCCTGAAGGTGCCAGCCTCGCGGGCCAGGTACGCCGGTTCGATGGCCATCGGTGGCACGATATGGACCGCGCCACCCAGCGAGGCCGAGGTACCGGCGACGATATGCAGGTAGTCGAGCTGGCCCTGCAAGGCCACGGCAGCAGCCAGTGACTCGTCCTCACTCAGGCCCTGGCTGTCGCGCTCGTCAGCGCTGATGCGCAGGCCGATGATGAACTGCTCATCGGTGGCGGCGCGCACTGCGGCCAGCACTTCGCGCAAGAACCTCAGGCGCTGATCCAGGTCACCGTTGTAGCCATCACTGCGTACGTTCACCCGCGGGTTGAGAAACTGCGCGGGCAGGTAACCATGACTGGCCACCACCTCGACGCCATCCAGCCCGGCCTGGTGCAGGCGGCGGGCGGCGCTGGCGTAGCCCTGGACGATTTCGTCGATCATTGCCTGGTCCAGCGCACGCGGCATCACCCGGAAGCGCTCATTGGGCACCGCAGAGGCCGAGTAGGCTACCGCCAACAGGCCGTCTGCCGACTCCATGATCTCCCGCCCGGGGTGAAACAGTTGCGACAGCACCACGGTGCCGTGCGCGTGGCAGGCCTCGGCAAGCTGGCGGTAGCCGGCGATGCAGGCATCGTCAGTGGCCATCAGCACATGCGAGGTGTAGCGGGCACTGTCGTGCACCCCGGTGACCTGCAGCACGATCAGGCCGACGCCGCCGGCAGCGCGGTCGCGCTGGTAGGCGATCAGTTTGTCGTTGACCAGGTTGTCGGTGGGCAGGCAGGTGTCGTGCCCGGTGGACATGATGCGGTTCTTCAAGCGTTTGCCGCGGATCTGCAAGGGCTCGAACAGGTGAGGGAAGGCGGTCTGCATCAGGCGGCTCCGGTACGGGTTTGTTATTTTTTCTTATAAAAGTGTAGCGATAGTAAAAAATCAACTTGTTTTTTTACTAGTGTCTGTCTAGGTTTTCCTCACTCGCGTGGCGAGGGTGTGACCTCAGAACAACAAGAAAACGGGCCCGTCGGGCACCGGAAGGAGGAAGCTACGATGCAGCTATTTCCACGAATGACCGGCCTTTGCGCAGCCTTGCTGGCCCTTGGCCTGGGCAATGCGCAAGCTGCGCAGCAGATGGTTGTGGTCGGTTATGGCGGCGCAGGCCAGAAGGCCCAGGATGAGGCGATCTTCAAACCCTTCAGTGACCAGGACGGCAGTCAGTTGATTCAGAGTGAATACAACGGCGAAATGGCACGTATCCAGGTCATGGCTGACACCGGCCACGTCGATTGGGACGTGGTGCAGATCGAAGGCCCTGACTTGATGCGCGGCTGCGACGAGGGAATATACGAGCATCTGGACTGGCAGCGCCTGGGCCATGCAGACGAACTGATCCCGGCAGCCGCACAGGATTGTGGGTCGGCCGCGCTGGTCTGGAGCGTGGCTATTGCCTATGACCGCAACAAGCTCGCCCAGGCGCCGGCCTCGTGGGCCGATTTCTGGGACATCAACAAGTACCCTGGCAAGCGTGGCCTGCGCAAGCGTGCGGTGTACAACCTGGAATTCGCGCTGTTGGCTGACGGGGTCAAGGTCGAGGACGTTTACCGGGTACTGTCTACGCCGGCGGGTGTCGAACGGGCCTTCGCCAAACTCAGCGAACTCAAGCCCCATATCCAGTGGTGGGACGCCGGCGCTCAACCCGCGCAATGGCTGGCAGCCGGTGACGTGGTGATGACCTCCACCTACAGCGGACGAATTGCGGTGGCGGCGCAGCAGGGCAGCCCGTTGGCCGTGGTATGGCCTGGCAGCCTGTACGGTATGGACTATTGGGCGATCATCAAAGGCTCGCGGCATGTCGACCAGGCCAAGCGGCTGATTGCCTATGCCAATCAGCCGGATACCCAGGTGCGGTATGTGCAGCAGATACCCTATGGGCCGACCAATACCCAGGCCGCAGCCAGGCTTGACCCGTCCCTGGCCAATTGGGTACCCACGTCACCACAGAACCTGCAAGGGGCGCTGGCCATGAACGTGGAATTCTGGGTCGACCATGGCGAAGAATTGGAGCAACGCTTCAACGCCTGGGCCAGCAAATAGCGTTCAGTTAAGGGGCAACAAGATGACTGCAACGGAACAAAGCCTGCGTCGGGAGTTGGCTGCCTGCTACCGGCTGATCGCACATTTTCGCATGAGTGATCTCATCTTCACGCATATCTCCTTGCGCTTGCCTGGGCCGGAGCACCATTTCCTGATCAACCCGTATGGCCTGCTCTTCGATGAGATCACCGCTTCCAGTCTGGTGAAGATCGACCTGCAAGGGCGGCCGGTGGGGGCTGCCCGTCACCCAGTCAACCCAGCCGGGTTCGTCATTCACAGTGCCATTCACGCTGCCCGCGAGGATGCCCAGTGCGTGCTGCACACCCACACCCGCGCAGGTTGCGCGGTGGCCGCACTGGAATGTGGCCTGCTGCCGGTCAGCCAGATGTCCATGGAGTTTTACGGCAATGTGGCTTACCACGCCTACGAGGGCATCGCGCTGGACATGGATGAACAGCAACGGCTGGTGGCCGACCTGGGCAACAAGCCGGTGATGATACTGCGCAACCATGGGCTGTTGACCACGGGGCGCAGTGTGGCTGAAGCCTTCCTGCGCATGTACTACCTGGAGAAGGCTTGCGAGATCCAGTTGGCGGCGCAGCGTGCTGGGCAACTGATTTTCCCGTCGACTGATGTGTGCAGTCGTACCGAACGGCAGTTCAACGCGCCGGGGAGCGGCTTGAAGCAGGGGGAACTGACCGACCCGGATGCGCTGCAATTGGCGTGGGCGGCGTTGTTGCGAATGCTGGAGAAGGTGGCGCCTGGTTATCAGGATTGAACCTGTGCTTGCTGATTTGGTTGCGTAGATGTCCAGCCAGATAGCGGGCGGACGGAACAGTCACTGTAGTGCAACCATTGGTTTCAACTGTGCTGGTCCCTTTGTGTGGAATACCTTTATGCTGTAACGAAATATGTCTAAAAAGCCTGCAGAAGGAAGTCGCAATGCCACTCAAGGACCTGCTTATCGCCCTGGTGGTGATTGTCGCCTGGGGAGTCAACTTTGTGGTCATCAAGGTTGGCCTCGACGGGCTGCCACCGATGTTGCTGGGGGCATTGCGTTTCTTGTTGGTGGCGTTCCCGGCGATCTTGCTGGTCAGGCGGCCCAAACTGCCGTGGCGCTGGCTGATCGCTTACGGTGCGACCATTTCACTGGGCCAGTTCGCGTTCCTGTTTCAGGCCATGTACAGCGGCATGCCGCCAGGGTTGGCTTCGTTGATCCTGCAGTCGCAAGCCTTCTTCACCCTCGGTTTTGCAGCGTTGTTTCTCGGTGAGCGGCTGCGCCTTGCCAGCGTGCTGGGGCTACTGGTGGCGGCCAGTGGCCTGGCGCTGATCGGCAGCGAAGACGGCGGCCATGTGCCCATGCTGGCGCTGGTGCTGACGCTGTGTGGCGGCGCAATGTGGGGCCTGGGCAACATCATTACCCGACGGTTTGGCTCGGTCGACCTGGTCGCGTTGGTGATCTGGGGCGGGCTGATACCGCCACTGCCATTTCTGGCACTGTCCTGGTGGCTGGAAGGCCCCGAGCGCATTGGCCATGCCTTGGCCAATATCAGTTGGAGTTCGGTGCTGGCCCTGGCGTATCTGGCCTTTGTGGCCACCATGCTCGGCTACAGCCTGTGGAGCAAGTTGCTGTCGCGCCACCCGGCAGGCAAGGTGGCGCCGTTCTCGCTGCTGGTACCGGTGATTGGCCTGAGTTCGTCGGCTTTGCTGCTGGGAGAGCGCCTGACCGCTACGCAGGGCTGGGGTGCATTGCTGGTGATGGTCGGCCTGCTGGTGAATGTGTTTGGTGCGCGCATCGGTCAGCGTTTGCGGGCAGCCAACGCGTAAGGCGCTTCAATCTGCTGAGCTGCGCTCTGTTAGAATCGGCCTCTTTTTGCCAGGCCAACGGAGCGCATCCATGATCATTTCCACCACCAGCCAGCTCGAAGGCCGCCCGATTGCCGAATACCTGGGCGTGGTCAGTTCCGAATCGGTGCAGGGCATCAACTTCGTGCGCGATTTCTTTACACGGTTTCGCGACTTCTTCGGCGGCCGTTCGCAAACCCTGGAAAGCGCGTTGCGCGAGGCCCGGGAGCAGGCCACGGAAGAACTCAAGGCCCGGGCACGACAGTTGCAAGCCGATGCGGTAGTGGGGGTGGACTTTGAGATCAGCATGCCGTCGGTACAGGGCGGCATGGTCGTGGTATTTGCCACCGGTACGGCAGTACGCCTGAAGTAAAGCCTGCGGCCATTGGTCGGCTACAAGGTTCTTGTCCGGTCGGTCCGCAAATGACCAGCTAGTCTCACTCTCACAGGCCGCGTTTCCTGGGCAACTTGTCTGGTTGCCGACGCGACCGCCACCGGAGGGAGACTGGGCATGAGCGAATCCTTTTTCGAAGACCTGAACGATGCGTTCCCGATCAACAGCCAGGTGCGTTGCGGCCAGGCGGCATTTCGCCTGGGTTTCGCCCACATGACGCTGGATGATTCCGAACAGCTCCAGCCTGCACATTTGCAGCGCAGCAAAAAAGGCCGCTTCATGCCGCGGGTACCGATCAAGAAGTGATCCCGCGTCTGCACACGCCCCCCGCCCAACGGCGGGGTTTTTATTGCCATTCGTTGATCCGCCTCATGGTATTGCCCGGTAGCGCTCGCCGGATGGCCCGGCCTGTGGTTTTCTGACGCGGCATTCCAGCGACGGAGGATTGAATGCTCATGCGAGTCAGGGAAGAAACCTATTGGCAGTGGGCCGACGCACAGTTGCACAGCCGCTGCCACGACGAAGCACTCAGCGACGGCACCACACTGGACGTGCAGGTGCGCTTGTCGCGCCTGGGGGCGACGCAGCTGTTTCTGGGGTTGTACGCCGGGAATGGGCGGGCGTTGCTGGAAGAGTATTACCCTGCGCTGCCGGGCGAGACCATGACCCGTGCGCTGGTGTGGGGTGTCGACCGCGCCCGGGCGATGGCAACGGGCGCCTTGCCTTTGCCGGAAACCCGCTTGCAGCGGCGCCAGGCATGAAAAAGCCCGGCCTGTGCGGGCCGGGCTCTGGTAAGGGTACGAACCCTCAATTCAGCGGTTCGATCACCTTGACTGCCTGCTGCTCACGGGCAGCGGGCCATTCTTGTTGCAGGGTCTGCAGCACGCGGCTGACGAATTCGGTGTCGGCGGCGGCTTTCTTGCCGACGTAGCCTTGGCCACGGCGGTAGACCTTGAAGCGGGCACGCATGCTGGGCAGGTGCTCTTCAAATTCATCTTCGACGGTGTTCGGTGGCAGGCGGTCGAGGCGCACTTCACCGGTTTGGCTAACCCACAGCAGATGGTCGTCAAGGCTGTCCTTGCGCACGGCGAACAGCTGGGCCAATTGGTCGATAGTCGGATTGTTGTTCAAGTTCATCATAAAGCCCCCATTACCCATTCATAGGTGATTTTCACAGTTGGCGCTATCACGGTGTAGCGCACTACCAAGGCTGCTACAGCAGCATCGCAACAGGGGCTTTCTCACGCTGCCTTTTGGACAGTTTCCCTCTCCACGGACGGCCTGCGTTACCGCGCAGGCCGTCTGGAACACCCTTGCCACCGCTCCCGATCGGGGAGACGGCTTCATCATGCCCAAGCGCGATGAACGGCGTCAACCGTTTTGTAGTGATTTTTTTTGCTCACTACATTCTGTCGTTTTGTCCGACAATCACCGCTGGCGTTACAAGCCGGAAAGGATGTCGAAGGCGGCTTGCACCCGCGCTTGGTTGGGGTAATTCCGATTGGCCAGCAACACGACTGCCAGTTGTTCTGCCGGCACGAACGCGGCGTACGCGCCGAAGCCATTGGTGGAGCCAGTCTTGTTGTACCAGGCTGCCGGTAGCGCGGGCAGGGCCGGTTGCAAGCGAGTGGTTGCCTGCGGTTCACGGATCAGCAGCGAGCTGTTGCCATCGATCAGAGTGCGCAGCGTGGCCGGGTAGGGGTAGCGTTCCCAGCCCAGTCCTTGCGTCATGGCGCCAACCTGGAAATAGCCTTGCTGGGTAATGGCGGTGGCTTTCACCAGGGCCGGTGGCAGGCCCTGCGGCTGCATGTGCAGCCGCACATAGCGCAGCAGGTCGCTGGCGCTGGTTTTGATGCCGTATGCCTCGTCGGCGTAAGGCCCGGGCCCCACACGCACCGGCTTGTCGGCGGCGTCATACCCTTGGGCATAAAGCCCCTGGGCGCTGGCCGGAACCTGAAGGTAGGTATTCTTCAGGCCCATCTTCGCCAGCAGGCCTTCAGTCATCAGCGTGGAAAACGGTTGGTGCTGCGCCCGGGCGGCCAGGTCACCGAACAAACCCAGGCTGGGGTTCGAGTAGCAGCGCTGGGTGCCGGGTTTGGCGCGAGGTTGCCAGTGGCGGAAGAAATCGACGACCTGTTGCGGCGATTGCACAGTGTCGGGGAACTGCAGTGGCAGGCAGTCGGCGCTATAGGCGCCCAGTTCCAGCACGGTCGCGTCGCCGATGGGGACACCGGCCAGTGCCGGGTGATAGCGCTTGGCCGGGGCGTCGAGGTCAAGTTTGCCCTCGGCGCTGGCAAGTGCGGCCAGGGTGGCAGTGTAGGTCTTGCTCAGCGAACCGATCTCGAACAGCGTATCGCGGCTGACCGGTACATTGTCGGCCTTGCTGGCCAAGCCGTAGCTGAAGTAATGCGCATGGTCGCGTGCATAGATGGCCACAGCCATGCCGGTAATGCCTTGTTCCTGCATGAGCGGGCGGATGATCTGGTCGACCTTGGCCTGTAACTGGTCGTCGGCCTGGGCGCTGGCATGGCCCAAAGCAAAGGTAATGGCGGCTGCAAGTGCAGCCAGACGTGGGCGGAGCATGGCGAGTCCTTGTTGTGGAACGTGTCCGTTGAGCGATACCACTCGGGGTTCCGGCGTTAGCGACGGAGAGCCAGAGACCTTATCGTCTGCCCAGCCACAATGACAAGATGGATACAGTGATGAAGTATTTGCGCATGTTATTTGACAATTTCACCTTGGCCTTGCTCGGGGTGGTACTCATCGCCACCGTGCTGCCTTGCTCGGGCGATGGCGCGGTGTATTTCGGCTGGCTGACCAACCTGGCCATCGGCCTGTTGTTCTTCCTGCATGGCGCCAAACTGTCGCGTGAAGCCATCATTGCCGGTGCCGGGCACTGGCGCCTGCACCTACTGGTGTTCTCCTGTACTTTCGTACTGTTCCCGCTGCTGGGCCTGGCGTTCAAACCTTTGTTCGTACCGCTGGTGGGTAACGAGCTTTACCTGGGCGTCCTGTACCTGTGTGCCTTGCCTGCGACCGTGCAGTCGGCCATTGCCTTTACCTCGCTGGCCCGCGGTAACGTGCCGGCGGCCATCTGCAGCGCGGCGGCCTCCAGCCTGCTGGGTATCTTCCTCACACCGTTGCTGGTGATGTTGCTGCTGGGTGCCAGTGGTGATACAGGTTCCGGCCTGGATGCGGTGTTGAAGATCACTTTGCAGTTGCTAGTGCCATTCGTTGCCGGGCAGATCGCGCGGCGCTGGATCGGTGCCTGGGTCAAGCGCAATGCACGCTGGCTCAAGGTGGTGGACCAGGGTTCGATCCTGCTGGTGGTGTACACCGCCTTCAGTGAGGCCGTGGTTACCGGGCTGTGGCATACCGTATCGCCGCAGCACCTGGCGGGGTTGTTCGTGGTGTGCGCGATTCTGCTGGCAGTGGTGCTGTTCGGCACACGCATGCTTGGCAAGGCCCTGGGCTTCGACCTCGAGGATCGCATCACCATCCTGTTTGCCGGCTCCAAGAAAAGCCTGGCTACTGGTGTGCCCATGGCCCAGGTGTTGTTCGTGGGCAGTGGCATTGGCGCGATGATCCTGCCGCTGATGCTGTTCCACCAGATACAACTGATGGTGTGTGCTGTGCTGGCGCAGCGTTATGCCAGCCGTGAGCAGGCGGTGGAGGCTTCGGCGGTGTCTTGAGCGCCTTTACGTTCCCATGTAGATGCTGTGTTGGTGGTCAAGCTTTTCTGCGGTGCTGAGAGCTGAAAAGCTTGGTCGTACAAAGGGTTGCTACCCGCGAAGAGGCCAGGGCTGCTGGCCAATCTCCACC